>JAPLFH010000034.1 GCA_026390815.1 Ignavibacteriales bacterium
AAGTAAAAAGTCAATGGTACTTGTACTAAATCTGCAGAGCGTTTTTAGTACAAGTACTAAATTTTTTGTTCCATTCTGGGGCACCATTATGAGACACTTTTTTAAAATAGCTCTAAATAGTTTGTATTTGGTTTGTAATCAGTGTTTTTGAGAGCAAAAAATATATTTTAAAATCATGGTACAAGTACTAACGTTTTAAAAATAATTTTAGCTTATAGATGTTTTATAGGTGTATTGAATGACTAAGCGGCAAAATCTTTCTACCGGAGTAAAATCATTTTTTTTGTTGAAGAATAACCTTCGGTTTTTAACTGATAAAAATATATCCCGCTTGGAAAGTGATTCAATTAAATAAAGTCTATTCTACAATAGAATCTTGATACATAAATTTAGGAAGTATTAATGCAACAATAAAAATCAGTATTGCTATTCCGAAAAAAAAGTAGCCGACTTCAATATCATAATCCAATATACCAAGTGTACTAAGAAGATAAGTCCAATCGTGATAAACTTTACTGCCGCCAAGTAAGGGCAGTTGATGAGCGCGCGCATCTGCAGAATAAACGCTGATGTTAATAAAATTCTGCCCCAGCCAAAGCAGCGCTACCTGCACTCCAGTCTTATACATACTCCTGAAAAAATAAAAAGCGATAATAGATGGAAGGATAATTTGCATCAAAGTACCACCCGCGGTGTAAATAAATTTCCCAAAGAAAATGAAAATCAAGTGTCCGCCCTCGTGGATAATCAGGTCGGCATTATCGATGAAACCATAATGTCCTCTGTTAGCAATCCAATAGATCATAATTGGAAACATTATGATTGAAGGAAGCCAATTTAGAAGTTCATCTTTCCAGGTAAATGTCCGATGTTCCAAATCCATAATTCTATAATTGTCTTTTTAAAAATAATTTCGTTCGCAAAATAAGAAAAATTTAGTTCTCATTCGAAAAGTGAAGTTTATTTTGAATCGTTAAGCTCTTTTATTGCATCAAACAAAATGAATCTCTAAATAAGAATTACAAATGAAATGTGACCTAAAACCGTTGTGGAAAGTGTGTTTTTAGCTTAAATATATCACCTATAAAATTTATTTTATATGGTGGTAGTATCTTAATTATAATTTTTTATATTATAAGAAGAAGCAATTATACAAATATTTTTCTGGTGAGGAATTTTTATGAAAAGCCCTATTCAAAATACGATTGGTAAAAATTTCTCATCTACCCTAAATGAGGAAAATGATAATTCGCAAGGCGAAGCTGGAAAGATGTTACAGGAAATTAAAAATGAGTTAAGAACTAATCCCATCTACCAGGATTTTTTTAAAAATTATAATCCACTTAGTGTAGAAGCATTTATTGAGAATTATGCCATAAAGAAAGCCCGGTACATTGGCTATGGCGAAATGATAAATAAGTGTTATGAGAACGCTTTCCTCCGCAGACAAATTGAAGCCGAAGAACGTCTTTGGGAAATCCAGAGAAAAAAACTTTTCGACCTGGAGTGCCAATGGCGGGCTGAGGTAATTAAAATTCCTGAAATAGAAGTAACAGTTGATTTTGAATACTGGGAAAAAAATATTGAAAACTGTCTTTTCATTCCTCCTATAACAGAAGATGAATTTGAAATGTACCGGGACTATTTGCTGAGTGAAGATTTTTATGATTTTAAGATGGAGTGGAAGTGGATGGGATATAAGGAGATAAAAGAAAACCATAAAGAGTATGGTACACTACCTTCCTGGTATGAATATTATGATCTAAGAAAAGGAACGGGATCTTTTCTTGTGCTGCCCGATATCCGCGGCGATAAAGAGGAATATTATATAAACATCTGGCGAAACAATAATTCTTCCAAACCAAAAACTAAAAGAGTGATCGATCCGGATCCACGTCCTTTCCTTAAAAGCTATGATTTATCAATTATAGAAGAATTTATAAAAAAATATGAGGACCATAAAACTTTAGAGTATTTTAAAATTTATGAAGGAGAACTTCATAAATCAAATGATGAAGTGGAGCAGGCATTAAGAGTATTAAGGGAAGCAGATGAAGTTGTACCAATGGAAAACAATTATGATTGGAAATTGGCAATTATCCAAACAGCAAAAAAGTTTGAACAGAAAAAACTTTCCGAAGCATTAGAAGCAGTATTTAAAAAATACAGTTACCGCCTTAAAATAGGAATAGCCCAGGAAACTTTATCAAGCGAAAGCAATATCATGTGGATAAAAAATTGGTCCAATGAGATTAAGCAAAAAATAATTAAAGCAAGAGTTTTAAATAACGAACCTGCCGATTTGAATTTTTAATTTATAGGACAAATTTTTTGAGGCTGGAAGAATTGGCAGTTTTATTAAATGCATTGTTAAATTGTTGAATTGATAAATTATTTAAGCAGCAAAACTGTTTCCCCTTTGGTTTTCCTGAAATCCAAATTATTTCTACAAGCTATGCAAGCCCTTTGCAAAAAAACTATTGTAGTGTTAAACGTGAGCTGATAAATGTTGAATGCTTGATCCAATTTCTCCTTCTAGTTCTGACGTTTAACGTTTGACATTTGTCGTTTGACGTAAACATTATTATTTCCTTTTCAGTTAATCATTTTATTTGTTTATATTTTAAGCGAAATGAAACCTATTCTTATTTTTTTGAAGGAGGAAATATGATAGAGAAAATTAAACAATTCCTTGGTGCAGATGCAGATGCTTTACTAAGTTACAAAGCAAAATTCTCCAATGATCAATTACATCTTCCAGGTCCCGATTTTGTTGACCGGATATTTTATCATTCAGATAGAAACATTAATGTGTTGAAAAATCTTCAGTGGATATTTTCTACCGGGCGGCTGGCTGGAACCGGGTATTTGTCAATTCTTCCGGTAGACCAGGGAATTGAACATTCCGCTGGTGCATCATTTGCAAAAAATCCGATTTACTTTGATCCTGAAAACATTATTAAACTTGCAATTGAAGGAAGCTGCAATGCAGTGGCTTCTACACTTGGAGTTCTGGGAATTTGTTCGCGGAAGTATGCTCATAAAATTCCATTCATTGTAAAAATAAACCATAATGAACTTTTAACATATCCCAACAAGTTTGATCAAATTCTTTTTGCAGGAGTTGAACAAGCTTATGAAATGGGAGCCGCGGCAGTTGGCGCTACAATTTATTTCGGTTCCGAAGAAAGCGCAAGACAAATAATTGAAGTAAGCGAAGCATTCAAGCATGCACATCAGCTTGGATTGGTTACAATCCTCTGGTGCTATTTAAGAAACCCGGAATTTAAAAAGGATAAGGATTATCATGTATCTGCAGATTTAACTGGTCAGGCTAATCATCTTGGTGTAACTATCGAAGCAGATATTATCAAACAAAAACTTCCGGAAAATAATGGCGGTTATACAGCGCTGAACATGGGAAATTCGTCTTATGGAAAAATTGATAAAAGAGTTTATACTGAATTAACCACTGACAATCCAATTGATCTTACGCGCTACCAGGTAATTAATAATTATATGGGAAGAGCCGGCTTAATAAATAGCGGTGGTGCTTCCGGGGCAAACGATTTTGCCGACGCAGCAAAGACTGCTGTAATTAATAAACGCGCAGGTGGTATGGGTATGATTTGCGGAAGAAAAGCTTTTCAGCGACCAATGAGTGAAGGCGTAAAGTTGGTGAATATAATTCAGGATGTTTATTTGTGTAAAGAAGTAACTGTAGCGTAATTTGTAAAGGAGCTTGATTGGAGATATCGGTTTTAAGGATGGGCTGTCATCCAAAACAGAGATACTGCATTATTAGTAAATAAACTAAATTAACCGTAGTGAAGGCAAGTTAATTAATTGGAAGAGCTATATTGAACAAGTTTGTTGAACAACGTTGATAAATACCAAAATCTAAAAACCTTAACGTGCACGAAGTGGGTGGTTTGATTGGCGGTTGATACTTTAATTATGATAAATAGTAATAATTATCACGCGCTTATCTCCAGTTTCAATACCAATACCTGCAATATACCACTCCATTATATATTTGTTCACAAATCTAACGTTGTATCCAAAACTTTGAATTTGATTTCCAAAGACATCATATTTTTTAAATCTAATAAACTTATCTCCGGACAATTCCCAGCTAAATTCTTCATAATTATAAAAATAAAATTCCATAGCGGTATTATTTAAAGTAATCGTACTATCTTTATTAAACTTTATTTCACCTTGGATAATTTTGCCAGAATCTATTTTTGTTATTTGCTTATCCGGCACATTTTCATCTGGATTGTCAGTACCATACTTAGTTACAATACTTTTAATATTCCAATTGAACTTCGTCAATATTTCATAGTTTGAAAACTCTTCATCATTTGGTGCGGTAAGATTATCATTACACCCAAACAATAATAAGGTACAAAATAATATTACATATTCCATATTCATAATAGTGTTTAAGCATATCTTATTTTTATCCCACATCAAGTTTCCAGTTTTATGTTTTTATAATCCTCGCAAGTAATCTGCAATTTTTCCAAGATCTTTTACATCAAGATTATTGAAAGGCGGCATAACCACAGAAGAATATTTTTCCTGGTAATTTTTAAATCTGTCTTTATCCATAAATGAAGAAGGATTTCTTAAATAATTAATTAAATCATCCCTGCTGGACCAAAATTGTTTTAATCCAATTAAACTTGGACCAAGAGTGCTTCCATTAAGATCGGAACCATGGCAGGATGTACAACCATTGCTTTTAATTAATGTCAGGGCGGTCTGTTCACTAGTTTGAGCGGGCTTTTCTCCACCCATATAGCTGCCCACAATTTCTTTCTTTGGTTCTTTCTTTGTTATTTGGGAAAGACCAAAAAGAAGTAAAAATAGAACTAATAAAGATGCGACCCATATTTGAGATTTTGTCATAATCCTATACCTGTTGTTAAGAAAAGCCACTTAAAATATAAGATGAACCTGCTTTTCTTACAACTTAATAAAATTGAAATTGAAGAAAAGTTAATTTTTATATTTCTTCTTCCATTAAAACTTCTCCACGAATGCTTAACATAATTACTTTAAGCGGAATTGTCTTTCCTGATAAATTGATTGCCTGCTGCGCCAACTGAAGCAATCCACGGCAGCATGGCACTTCCATTATCATAACCGTTAAAGATTTAATGTTGGCTTCTTCAACCATTGATGAAAGCTTTTTAAGATATATTTCCTTGCCGGAATCAAGTTTGGGGCAGGCAATTGCAAGTGATTTACCAGCAAGGAAATTACTATGGAAATCTCCCGCAGAAAATGCGCAACAATCTGCCGCTAACAAAACATCTGCGCCTTGATAATGAATTGCGAGAGGATTAATCAAATGAAGTTGTATTGGCCAATGCTTTAACATAGAAGTCCGGTTTTCTTTATTTCCAATGGATGCATTTCCGACTTCTATTTCGGTAGCTTTGTTTCCGGGGCAGCCGCTTTCAATTTTCTTTTCTGATTTATATAACTCCATTGGTACTTCAATTTTTAATGCTTCAAGATATTCTATCGCTTGCTGCAAATAAGCAAGTTCTTTATGAGCGTAAAGATGATTTAAATGGGCAGCTATAACATTCCTGCCACCTTTAATTATATAATCCATAACTTTTCTTTCATCATACGGTTCAGATTCACGTTCTTCAATTGTAATCGCATCCTGTGGGCAGTATCCTAAACAGGCACCGAGTCCATCGCAAAACAAATCACTTATCAATCTTGCTTTTCCATCAATTATTTGTAATGCACCTTCTGCACAGTTTGGAATGCAAAGACCGCAGCCATCGCATCTGGATTCATTTATGTTAACAATATTTCTTTTCATTTGGCTCTTTTTATATTCGGAATTTTTGCTCCGAATATAATGACGGTGGAACCTGAAAACAAGCGAAAAATTTATCTGGACTAATAGAATTAGAATCAAAAATGAGTTAGATTAACTCAGCAAATTTTGAAATTAATTCTAGGAATTATTATGTACTACAAAGTTTCTGATTTTGAGAAGGATTGGAAGTTTGAAAGCGACTCAACACTAAAGATTTTTTCTACGTTGACAGATGAATCACTTGCTCAATCGGTTTTACCAGAAGGAAGATCTATTGGACGGCTTGCCTGGCACATTACAACTTCCGTTGGAGAAATGATGACAAGAGTGGGTTTGAACACAGATTCTCCAAGCGAAGATACACCGGTTCCTGGTACTGCAGAAGAAATTCTTTCGGCTTATGACAAAGCAGCAAAATCTGTTTTGTCTGAAATTACAAAAAAGTGGAATGACGGTTCTCTCTTAAATGAAGCGGACATGTATGGTGAGATGTGGCAAAATGGTCAAACACTTAAAGTGTTGGTAAACCATCAAATTCATCATCGTGCACAAATTACTGTGCTAATGCGGCAGGCTGGATTAAAAGTACTGGGGATTTACGGTCCATCCAAAGAAGAATGGGAAGCAATGGGAATGCCTTCTATGAAATAATTTAATTCGGATTAATTTTATAATTATAGTATTTTCACGCATCATTTTTTTTATTATTGATTAAATGCTGAAGTTTATGATGTCAAATAAAAAAGAAATAGTTTTCTACAATGTTATCAAGAGGATTTTTGATCTGATATTTGCCTTGGTTCTTTTATTTTATTCTTTCCCATTCTTATTGCTGTTCGCTTGTATACTGTGGTTGGAAACTGCGCAATCACCGATTTATTCTCAAACACGCGGCTTAGTTTTAGAAAAGAATTTATTTAAGCTTTATAAACTAAGAACACTTAAAAACTCAAATTCACAACAACTTAACTCAATAGATATTTTTCTAAAAGATGATCTGGAAAAATATGTTTCAAGTTTTGGAAAGTGGCTAAGAAAGACCGGATTAGATGAACTTCCACAGCTTATAAACGTACTTAAAGGGGAAATGAGTATAGTTGGTCCCCGACCTTTTTCTGTTAGCGATTTAGAAAAAATGAAGATAGAGCAACCTTCATATTATGCCCTGCGCAGTAAATTAATATCTAGACCTGGAATTACAGGTTTATGGCAAATAAGCGGTGATAGAACTAAGGGAATTGAAAATCTTATAAACCTTGAAAAGTATTATGATGTAAACAAGAATTTTTTGCTTGATATTAAAATATTGTGGATTACAGTACCGATAGTTTTTTTTGCTTCTAACAGTGATGCAATTTTGAACTCGAAAAGAATTTTAGGAAAGGATTTTCAAAAGATTTTGTGATTATTAATCCGATAGTTAAAACATTCAGAGGTTAAGATGGAATTAAAATCGTATGTTCCAACTTACTTAGCCCAGGCAATATTAGTTACTATTTTTTGTTGTCTTCCGCTTGGAATTCCCGCAATAATATTTGCTGCTCGGGTAAATTCCAGGTTAATTCTCGGTGATGTTCCTGGTGCACAATATTTTTCGCAAAAAGCAAAAACCTGGTGCTGGATTGCTTTTGGAGTTGCGTTAACAATAATAATAATTTGGTTAGTGTTCTACTTGTTGCTTGGAATAACAATTCTCTTTCCGGGATTTGATCAAGCGGTGTAAATATGTTTACCAAATATTCAATTGCTAAACCTTTCATCGTGTTGATTTGTGTAGTTGGTTTTTGCGGAATTCTTTTTTTTGCCTCACCAAATGATCTAAAATATTTTGTACGTTGTCCTTTTCATTCTATTACTGGTTTATACTGCCCGGGCTGTGGAAGCCTGCGTGGATGTTATGCAATAATTCATGGTGATGTTCTAAAAGCTTTGGATTATAATTTCTTTATGGTTTTATCTATTCCATTTTTGGCTTATAGTTTAGCTCTCTTCTTTATCAGGGAAATAACAAAGAAACCGTCCAAAGGAAAATATATAAAACCAGTTTACCTTTGGTCTCTGTTAATTTCCATTTTGGTATTTTGGATTTTAAGAAATATACCGGTTTATCCATTTAATATTCTTGCTCCATAATTATTTTTTGTTTATGAACTTAGAAGTGTTAAATTCCGTCTAAAAGTTTGAATAATAAATTAAAAGAGGTGTTTATGTTTTGCAGAAATTGCGGCAAAGAAGTTAATCCACAAGCAGTTATTTGTGTAAGTTGTGGTGTTCATCCATTAAAAGGAATAAAAAACTGCCAGTATTGTGGTGCAGAAACAAATCCACACGCAGAGATTTGTGTTAAATGTGGTGTTCGATTAGCTAAAGTTTCCCCACCGAATGCAAAATCCAAAATAGTTGCTGGCATCCTCGGTATTTTCCTTGGCGGATTTGGTATCCACCGCTTTTATCTTGGTTATACCGGAATAGGAATTATCCAGATTGTAGTTACAATCATTACTTGTGGAATAGGTTACCTTTGGGGATTTGTTGAAGGCATATTAATTCTGGTTGGCAATATTAACAAAGATGCACAAGGGAATGATTTGGTGGATTGATTAAACATCTTATTTTTTTTGAGAATCCAGGTGGATAAGAAATTTATAATTGGATTTATTTTATTTGTACTTTTCTGTAAAGCAGAATTAGCACAAGATAATCATATTCTTAAAAATGATTCAACTGACTTTGCAATTCCGTTGAATAACATACACTTGGATTTAATTCCGTTCTTTGTCGTAAACAATGCGAGTTTGTTTGCAGATTTTGAATTATTAAAATTTAGGAACAGCTTCCTCCAATATCGTGCAGGAGTTAGTGTTTCTCATTTTTTTCATTTTGCATTTGCAGACGGTGGTGGAGAAGTCGAGGGTTCTCCATTTTCCGATCTTGATGCATTAATAGTTTTTGGTAATGGACGCAAAGGGATCTTCATATTTGAATATTATGCTGGATACTCTTACAGAATTAATTTAACTAGTGGTACGGAAGATTATCCCTCCCATTTATTAAAATATGGATTTGAAATAAGCTGGATGTTTTGGAAACCTTATATAGGTATGCAGCTTAAAGTATGTCTTACAAAAAGTAAAAATGGCGGCGAGCATGATATTTTTGGACTTGGTTTTACAATTGGCTGGTCAAAATAATTTTCATTCGTAATTCATAAGACGGACGAACCGGAAACAAGCAATTGAGAATCGAGGATCTCCGGTTCTCCGTTTCCCCCCTTCTCCGATTCCGTAATTTTACGCATAATATTTTTACTGACTACATAATTCATAACTCGTCATTCGTAATTCTTAGTTTACTGCTTTCATCTCATTGTCATATTCTTCTTTAAACTTTTTAACTGAATTGAAAATTGATTCAGCAATTTCTTCCTGTCCGCTTTTGCTGTTCAAGTAAGTCTCATCTTTCTTGTTGGAAAGGTACCCGCTTTCAATTAAAACACTTGGCATAGAAGCTCCTACCAGCACATAAAAACCCGCTTGCTTTATTCCGTTTGAAGGAAGGTTGACCTTTTCAGAAAAATCTTTGTTCAGAATATCAGAGAATTTTTCGGAGTATTTCATAAAAGAAGAATGAGCCATTGTTACAAGAATAAAATTTTCATCAGTTAATTCCTGGTAACGTTTTGGATTATCCTCGTACTTAATTACACTGTTTTCCATTTGTGCAATATCAATCGCTTCTCTTGTTCTTCCGGGTCTAAGAAGATAAACTTCAAATCCGCTTATGTGGGTTGGCTTTTGCGGTGTTGAGTTGCAGTGAATAGAAATAAAAAGTTTTCCATTCTTTTCGTTGGCAATTTTTCCGCGCTTATATAACTCAATAAACTTATCAGATGAGCGGGTGTAAATTACTTTTACTTCATTTAAATGATGTTCTATCAACTCACCAAGTTTAAGTGCAATGGCAAGATTTATTTTTTTTTCCTCAACTCCATTTAATCCAATTGCACCGGGATCTTTACCACCGTGCCCGGCATCTATAACCACAGCGTCAAACTTCCATCGCTCTTTGTTTTTTTCTGCTGTTGGATTCGAAAATAATTTATTGTGAATTGTAATTAACAAATCGTTACTCTTTTCAACACGGATTGCTTCTGAAACTGAATAACCTTCTCCAAGTTCAAATTCAATTTGGGAATTGTTCTGAGTGTTTTTAGCTGCAATTTTTTTTACTAATCCGGATGGTTCAGTTGAATTGATTTTTTCTTCATCTAAATTAATTCCAATGATATTAAGGAACAAAACTCCATCAATAATTGATTGACTAAATTTTCCAATTTTCTTGTTGGATTTTATCCTAACCAGTGTTCCGTTCGTTTTTACATTAAGAGAAATTCCGGAAACATTGTATGATGGTTTTTCTATTTCCGTGGATTCAGTTTTATCTTCCTTTTTTTCTTCTTCAACTTTTTCATTTTTATTTTCAGCAATTGCATCACCAACACTTTGTTTTGCAATTTTAATTTCTTTGCCACAGGCTATTGAAAGGAAAGTTGTAGAATACTGGATTGGAATAAGAATATCATCCGCTGAAAGCAAAGCAGCAACCGGCATTTGGTAGCTTTGTTGTTTGTTATCAGCTTCTGAGGTTAGAATAACAAATTGATTTCTTGCAGTAAATTTAATAATGTAATCCGGAAATCTGATTTCCATTTTCTTTACGGCTGGATTAAATAAGCTGGGAGCGGATAAAGCTTCCGAAAGATTTTTAACGGAAATGAAATCTATCCCTTTTTTATTTACAGATGGAAATAAATAGGCATCGCCGGAAATACTTAATTCTACAGACGACTTTTGTGCAAAGACTGAAATGAGCGAACAAAAAAAGATTAATAGAATTGCTTTGAAATTCATATCTGTTAAATATTTTATCCGATGAATGGAATTAGGAAGCCAGATTTTTTCTTGTACGCTGTAAATTCATCCTTAAAATGCTTTGCCATTAATCGTTCTTCAAAAATAGCACGCATTATAAGAAGGGGAATTTCTATAATAACCAATGGAAAAACTGTATAACTTAACAACGCAACAGCACCACCCAAATCTGTTAATATTTGTCCTAGATAATAAGGATGACGAACAATTTTAAATGGACCGGATTTAACCAGTTTATGAATTTTCATAATAATAATTTCGTTTGAATAATTTTCTCCCATCGACTTGTAAGCCCAAATTTGGAACCAGGAGAAGATGAGATAAACGATCAATCCAACCAATCTAAAATTAAAAAAAGATTGGTATTTGGAATAATCAAGTGTACCCAACTGAAAAATTGAAGCAATTACTAAAACTAAAATTACAACCGAAAGATTTGGCGGCAGTTTTTGAAGAAAAGTTTTAGGTCGTTCTTTAACATTTGTAAGAGAAGTTTTAATTCCTTTGGCGGCACCGGAAAAATTTGCTCCGAAAGTTGCCAACAGATTTATCCCCAAAATTATGTTGATTGGATCCATAGTTTGAAAGTTTTATTTCAAATATAAACAGCATCTGTTTCAAATACTAAATCTTAATTTCAATAAGAAGATCATTTGAGAAAAAATCGGAATACTCAATTGCTTTATACTTTAGCTTATAATATTGTTAAGAATTATGCAACGGGTAAAGAGATTAATTGCTGGTTAGATATTTAAAAATAAAAATATCTTATAAGCTATTATTCCAAAAGTTGCGGAAAGAGGAATTGTTAGAATCCAAGCCCAAATTATATTCCTGGCAAGTTTCCATCTTACCGCCCGCGTACTTCTGATTGCTCCTACTCCGGCAATCGCTCCGGAAATCGTTTGAGTTGTACTTACCGGAACACCAATAGCCGAGGCAAAAAGGATTGTTAAACCAGCAGATGTTTCTGCGCTGAATCCGCTAAATGGAGTTAGCCTGGTCATACGCATACCAAGTGTTTTTATCACTTTCCATCCGCCTAATAAAGTTCCAGTTGCAATAATTGTGTAGCTGGTAAATTCTACCCAGTAAGGTGGATGGGAAGCTGGCTGAATTACATTATTGGCAATTAAAACCATGGTAATTAAACCAATAGTTTTTTGTGCATCGTTAGAACCGTGACTAAGACTATATAAGGCGGCTGATAGTAATTGTAATTTTCTAAAATTTTTATCTACTTTTCTTGGAGCCATATTTCTTACAATCCAAATTGTAACAACAGAAAACACTCCTGCAAAAATATATCCAAGTAGTGGTGATATAAAAATAAATGCAATAACTTTTAGAAAACCGGAGGCAATCAACGCACCAAAGCCAGCTTTTATTACAGCAACCCCACCTAAACCACCAATTAAACAATGTGAGATGCTTAAAGGAATTCCAAGATGAGTAGAACCGGCAGCAACGATAATAGCCCCAATTAATCCCGACAAAATAAGTGTATTGTCCAATACAGAAGTGTCGATTAAACCTTTGCCAATAGTAGCGGCAACACTTAATCCAAAAATAAACAAAGCGGCAAAGTTAAAAAAAGCTGCCCAGGCTACAGCTTGAAAGGGTGATAAAACTTTAGTAGCCACAACTGTAGCAATTGAGTTGGCTGCGTCGTGCATCCCGTTATAAAAATCAAAAAGAAAAGCTAAAGCTATTATAATTACAGCAATGGTGGGAATGGTTATATCTATAAAGGGAATTGTCATAAAAATCTTTTGTGAGTGTTTAATTATTTTTTAAAGCAATTGTCATAACAGCGGCAGCAATATTCTGGCATCTGTCGGTAACCGTTTCCAAAGCATCAATAATAGCTTTCTTTCTCATTAAATCGATGGCGTCTTTTTCTTCCCGGAACAATAATGAAATTGCTTCCCGATAAATATTATCAGCTTCTTCTTCATAATCTTTTACATTTTTAAGTCCATCTGTTTGCTTTAACTTATGTTCAACAATAGATAAATGAATTTCTTTTAATTGAAGTCCTGCAATTTGCAATAGTTTATCAGCAACATCTAAATGCTGAGTAAAATTGTAAACTTTTACTCTGGTTACAGCAGCATAAATTGAGTCGCTAAGTTTTTCTAAGGTATGGATTAAATCATAAATATCTTCACGGTCAAAGGGAGTTAAAAAACTACGGTTCAATTTTTTTATAACCTTTTGGGAAATTTCATCACAGCGTTTTTCTAAAGCAGTAATTTTTAGAATTATTTCATCATCATAAACAGCCTTGTTAAAGAATTCCTTTGCCATGTCCGCCATTTCAGTAACAGCAGCTACCATTATATTAAAATCTTCAAAATACTTTTCTTCTTTTGGCAGTAAAAATTTAAACATTGTGTACCCACTAACTTATTTTAACTTCGTAAACTTAGAAAATTTTTATTGAATAACACAAAACCTTTTTATTTAAATGAAACAAGGAAATTTCAGCTTTTATAAAAATACCAGATGAAGCAACTTCGTTAGTTTTAAGCTATTATTTTTTCAATATGGAATTATTAATAATTATCTATTAACTTAACAGCAAATATTTTTGTTATAACAACTGATTAAATAAAATTAGAATCTGCAACCGCTTAAATAAAAAGTATAGGAAAAAATCATGCAGGAACATTTCATCAAAGAAGTTGAGGGATTAAAAACTAATTTAATTAAAATGGCATCTCTTGTGGATGAACAGGTTGAGAGAGCTATCAACGCCTTAGAAACAGGGGATATTGAACTTTGCCGCGGGATAAAAGCCAGAGACCTGGAAATAGATGCGTATGATAATTTAGTGCTTACGCAGTGCGAAAATATTCTTGCCTTATTCCAGCCGGTTGCTACCGACCTGAGATTTATTATGTCTGCACTATTGATTAACAATCAATTAGAACGATGCGGAGATATTGCGGTAAATATTGCTCAGCGTGTAAAAAAAACAGGCGAGCATCATCAACTTATAATTGAATCGCAGATTTTAGATATGGGGAAGCATGCCAAAGAAATGGTTAAGGATGCAATAGATTCTTTTGTAAATCTTAATATTGGACAAGCTGAAAAAGTTTTAAGTCGAGAGGAAATAGTTGATAAGCTGAACAAAAGTATTTTTAAGTTTCTCATTGCTAAAATGCAAGCTGAGCCAACACTAATTGAACCAGGTGCGCATCTTATTGTTTTAACCCGGCATATTGAACGTTTGGCAGACCACGCTACAAACATTGCTGAAGATTTGATTTTTCATGTGAATGCAGAAATAATTGCTCATAGAAAAAAACTTAAAAATCTTAGAGAAGGAAGTTAACAGTTAATACACCAAAGCTGGCTCTAAAGAAAATCCAAATTTCCCAGCTTGTTTTTCCAGAGTCCACATTATTCTGGCTAAATAGATTTGCTTATGAAAAGAACACTTCGTTTTGCAATTTTAATGCTCATACTATTTGGGTGTAAAGAAAAATCTACAGAACCGGTTCCCATAACACCTTTTGAACAGTGGCGTTCTTTTAACATTCACAATTACACAATTGAACAGACTCGTTCTTGTTTTTGTTTTTATGGTGGTGAAAGAATGAGAATTACTGTTCAGTCCGATACAGTTTCTTCGGTGATGAAACTCTCTGATTCAACCATCATTTTATATCCCGCATCAAAAAATTTTTTATCAATAGATTCCCTGTTTGGAATAATCCAAAATTCCAGGACCGATTCGTTAGTAGTAATTTATAATTTAAAATACGATTATCCGGAAAAGCTTGATATTAATCCTCAGCTACACCCGGTTGATGGTGGTGAATTGTACGAGAGTTTTAATTTAGAAATCACAAAATAAGTAGCGCGGGAATTTATCCAACCATAAATTTATTCTTAAGAATGTTGGATAACCAAGGGACCAATTAAAAGTCAACGATTCAAAGTTAAGATCGCATTCTTATTAATTATTCATTCAAGATCCGGTTAAATCATTTCTTTATCAGCACACCTGCCGCAACACCAGCAGCACCTGCAGCTATGATTGATGTAACTGACGGCCATTCAATCTTTGGTGGATTTTTTAATGTACCAATATATTCTTTCATCAAATCTTCGTAACGTTTAAGTCCATAATCCAATCCTTGTTTATAGGCTTCCGCTTTCTGTTCCTTTAAAGTTATGATTGAATCTTTGAGTGCAACATAATTTTTATATGTATAATTAACTTCACCTAAAGCAGCTATTTGTTTTTTAAAATTATCAACTTCTTTGTGATCAGAAATGAACGTGGCGACAAACTGAATTGGTACTTGAAATGTTCTAATCATAAAACCAGTTACAGGATGAGGAACCCGGGCAACTCCAATCGGTGCGGTTTTCAATTCGGGAAATGAACTACGCATTTCATCAACCAGCTCATCAGGCTCAAATAGATTTGCAATCTTAGTTTGCTGTTTAACGTTTTCAACTTTTAAATTGGTAACAGCCGTTTCTAAACTGTCAATCTTCTGTTTGTATACGAGCCCTTTCTCTTTCAATCCGGAAATAACCGATTCAATGCTGTCCCCCTTTTGAATAACCATTGCATATTTAGTTTTATAATCAGCCAAATCATTTTCGGCTTTTTCAATTTTCTTTTTTGAATTGCCCCAAAAAATATAATTCGAGATCAAGCTTCCTGCAAACAGGATTCCTAATACGATAGCAACCCATTTAAGCATCATGAACCTCCAAACGATTATTTTCCCAACTCTTGAATCCAAGTGACTGCGCTGCCAAGGCAATCAATTTTGGATCTCCTTGAACCAATTCATAAAAAATAATGTGTCCATCCTGAACAGCATCTTTCAAACGAATATATGTATTTCTTCCGCCATCCTGCAATTCCCATAACAATCCTTTTACCATATTTCCTGCCGAGCGATTCATTTTACTGAACTGAGCCACATTATCCTGAAATAATTTTTGTACCTGATCTGAAGTTAATCCCGCCGGAGCTTCTGCTGATGGTAAGCCGGGTGAAGTAGCTGTAACATCAACCAGTTGCAAACCGCATTCGTTAATTACTCTTTGCCAAAAAGAATTATCCGGCAGAGGATCGCTTTTATCTTCGCGAATATTTACGTGACCGATTATTCCTTTAAAATCTTTTAGCTGTTGCCCATAAAAAGCTGTGTAGTTACGCGGGATTTTCTTTTCAATATTGAATGTTTGAGTTAGCTGATTTACCAATTGGACAACTGAATCAATCTGCTTTGGTTCATATTTATCAAAATACCGGTAACCTCGATAAGCCTGACCATTATCATACACTTCAGTGCGTGCCTTTAATGTGCGTGGACTAATAGTATCGAAGCAATAGAGATTTCCACCAGATTCAAGCAATCCGCCTTCGCTTGCAAGTTCAATTCCTATAAACCGCTTCTCGAAAATAATTCTATCAGGATCCTTCCACTTTAATCCAAACTGATAAGCCCATCCAGCCGGATCAAACATCTGGTAAACTGTTCCGTCTCTATCAATAATGAATGCGGTTCCAACCATTTGTTTATCGCGTTTCCACCAATCCACGCTCGAAGCTGCCGAGCCGCCTACAGTATGATGTAGACAGATTCCCGTTTTATTATTTACGTTTGGAAAATATTGATCAGCCGGAAGTTTTAAATTACTGCTAATAGTTAAAGCCATTTTGCACCTCTATTAAGTTTAAAAATTTTTTTTGTTGTAAGAGGGTTGATATCGTTTGAACAGGATAAATTGACAAATTGTTTTATTGCTAAATTGTTTGAAAACATAGGAATAAAATAGATCTGTCAATTGATCTGGAAATATTACAAACTTATACCAAAACCCTATTTATAATTTAAAACAAAAAAGGAGGAAATCAAGAAGGAAATTGATTTAAGATGCGTGTAATGTTATTATTTTCTTTAGAAGAACAATCTGTCCAAGATGATAAGTATCGTGTTGAAGTATTCCCATAATTAATTCAAAGAATGAATATTCCACCTTGTCATATTGTTTTGCAAATGTTGAATCATTTATTTCTGTAAAAAATCCCACCCATTCTAAATTGGATTTCTCAAATCTATCAAGTGTTTGTTGCCAAGCCTGGTTTGAGTTATCAGTTACTGTTTCAAAATAATTGTTGTCCGGAAATATTTTTTGTTCCCCTTTTAATCTTTTAAGTACAGTTTCCCTCCAACTTACAACATGATTTACAATTTCCCAGATTGAATTAAGCCCGTTAACCGGTTTTGTAAAAGCTTTTTCAGAACTAATACTTTTCAGCGTCCCAAGAATGGTTACTTCAATCCAGGAGGAACCGTTATACAAATTAGAAAATATTTTAGAGATTCTTTTAAACTCTTCCATAACTAAATTTCTTTCATAAAATTATTAATTTTGTCAAATCGTAACCGGATCCGAATAGCCAACCACAAGAATTATTTCCGATTGTCAGATTAAATCATTTTTACATTGAATATTCATTCTACATTCTACACTCTAAATTCTTCGTTCTATACTCTCCATTCTACACTCTTCACTCTAAACTATAAATTACGGCAGTTCTTCTCCTCTTCCTGCAATAAACAATTTATACCAATCTTCTCTGGATAGTTCAATGGAATCCGCCTGGCAGCATGCCTTAACTCTTTCTGCTTTTGTAGATCCAACTATTGGTTGAATCTTTGCGGGATGCTTGAGAATCCAGGCAATCATTATTGCTTCCTTACTTACTTTATATTTTCCCGCTATCTCGTTTACAACTTCTGAAGCTTTTTTAACTTTCTCATCTGGAATAACATCGGCAAAAAGTTTTCCCTTACCAAGCGGCGACCAAGCCTGGATTGTTATATCATTCATCCTGCAATACTCAATCGTTCCATTATTTCTGATTCCACGAGTCGGATTTTTCTGGTTGAATGTAATTCCTTCATCCATCAGGTCTGTGTGAATTAAACTAAACTCAACTTGATTGAAAAGGATTGGTTGAAGTACCTGTTTTTTTAGCAATTCAATTTGGGAACCAGTATGGTTACTTAAACCAAAGTAACGCACTTTACCGGAAGAATTAAGATCATAGAAAGCTTTGGCTACTTCTTCTGGTTCCATAAGCGGATCTGGACGGTGGAGCAGTAGAATATCAAGGTAATCTGTTTTAAGTCTTTTGAGTATTCCTTCAACTGATTTTGTAATGTGTTCATAACTGAAATCAAATCTGTGCGGAGCGCCTTCGTAAGGATCATCAGGAAAGCGAATCCCGCATTTGGATTGAAGAATTATTTTCTCTCTAAGCGATGGTATTTCTTTCCAGATATTTGAAAATACTTCTTCTGATTTACCGCGTGTATAAATATCAGCATGGTCAAAGAAATTAATTCCCTCATCTAAAGCTGTTCTGATAACCGCAACGGCATTTTTTATTGTATCATCGGTTAACGGTTCCTGGTTCCATGTTTTGCCAAGATTCATACAGCCGAGTCCGATTCTGGAAATTTCCAGGTTAGTGTTTTTTATATGAAGATTTTGCATTAATTCCTCTTTATATAATTGAAAAATCAGAATCCAAAAATAAAAATCAACTAACTCTTTGGATTAACTTGAAGCAGGCGGCTCCCAAAGTTCAATCTTGTTTCCATCAGGATCAAGAATCCAACCGAATTTTCCAAACTCCGATTCCTCTGTTTTCTCCATCACCTGCACTCCTTCCTTGCGAAGTTCTTCCAATAGCTCTGATAAATTATCTACACGGTAGTTTATCATAAATTGTTTTTCACTTGGCTGAAAATATTTTGTGTTGTCCGGAAATGGACTCCATATTGTGGAACCTTTAATTTCCGGTTTGTCTAATTCTCTCCATTCGAAACTGTATCCCCAACTTTCGGATTGAATGCCGAGGTGTTCATTATACCAATCTCTTGTTTTTTGCGGATCTTTGCTTTTAAAAAATATACCGCCTATTCCAGTTACTCGAGTCATAATAAATTTTCTCCAATTTCACTTTTACTATTTTATTAATTTAATCTTATTTGCAGAAGCTTCAATGTATTTTGAAAAGGCTTCTGGTTTTCCTGGAGGAGCAATCTCAAATAAAATTTTTACGGTTTCATTTTTAACCTTAATGTACGATAAGCGAAAAGTTGGAGCAGATGGTTTTACTTCGCCAAGGAAAGTAATTGTATCTTTATCTCCCGAAAATGAAACCGTATAATTAATAACGTGCCCTTCATTATCAAAATAAATTGCTTTTGTTTCATCTGATTCCTGAAAAATGATCATCAAATCATCGTGTCTGAATGCAGGTCTATCTTCAGCAGCAGGATACTCAGCGAAATTTTTTCTGATCAACACTCTTCTTTGCAGATCATACGAAAATGAAAATTCTCCTCCTCCCTGTCCAGGACCTCCACCTCCTTCACCAACCCAATCACCCAATAGAAACATCCAGGAATCCCAGTTTGTATCTTTAGCTTGTTGTGCATACGTAAAATTTGCTGTTGATAAAAAATAAAATAGAATTAACCAGCATGGGGTTGTAACTTTCTTAAAAGCCGGGAATGAATTTATCATCTTGGTTGCCTTTACTAAAATATATTTGAAACAACGGCAACCTAAATAAAATATTTCATTCAATCAAATTTTCACTCAAGCGTTCAATCATTTTTCTTTAAATATTTTCCCATCCATTCCAAATATCTATGCATTCTATCAACCTGGTAACTTGGTTTGGAAATATCGTGGAATTGCCCGGGGTAAATTATTAGCTCGGTATCTCTTCCCAAACTTTTTAGAGCCTGATACATTTGTTCAGAATTTAGCAATGGAACATTAAAATCCTTTTCACCACATAAAAAAAGAGTTGGAGTAACAATCTTATCAGCGTGAAAAAATGGATAAGAAACTCTCAACCAGGTATCGAAATTTTTCCATGGTGTTCCAAGTTCCATTTCATATTCGCGAATGTACATATCCGTACCATAACCGGAAAAAATATTAGAAATACTTGCCCCGCTGATAGCAGCTTTAAATCTTGTATCTTTAGCAATGGTGTAATTTGTAAGCATTCCACCATAGCTCCAGCCTGCAATTCCAAGTTTATCCGGATCTGTAATTCCTTTTTCAATTGCATAATCAACCGCAGCTAAAATATCATCAACATCTTTGTTTCCCCAATCTGCAAAGATTGCTTTAGCAAAATCAGTTCCTCTTCCGGAACTTCCACGGGGATTAACACCGATTACAACATAACCGTTTGCAGCAAACAACTGCCACGAAATATTAAATTCATTGTCGAACTGCTGTGTTGGTCCGCCATGAATGTTGAGAATAGTCGGATACTTTTTCCCTACCTGATAATTCGGTGGTTTAACAATAAATCCATTTATGGTTGTTCCATCCTTGCTTTTAAAACTTATTTCTTGAGTTGAAGCTAATTGAAGCTGCGAAAGTAATTTTTGATTTTGAAAAGAAAGCTGTCGGTTGCTTTTTCCATCTAATGCAAAAATTTCTGCTGGTTGTAATGTTGTACCACAGAGATACGCTATTTTTCCATCCTTCTGTAAATCGAAATTACTAATGGTGTGTCTGCCTGGAACAATAAGATCAAATTTATTATCGGTTAAAGATATTTTTGCAAGATCACAATTCCTGTCATCTTCCTGCAGGAAATAGATTGAGGAATTATCTGTCGACCAAATTGGATGGGAAAGATTCCGATCAAGATTAGGTAATAAAATTTTTGGGGAACCGCCCGCAGCCGGAATTATTGCAAGTGTTTGAACTGCATAATAGATCAATTCTTTTGGTCCACCTTGAATGTACGCTATGTATTTTCCATCGGGACTCCAGGCTAGACGGCTATCGAAATCAGGATCTGCATCCGCACCATCATAAGTTGTAAGCTGACGGATTACCGCTCCGGCTTTTGCCTCAATTAAATAAATGTCAAAGTTATTGTTTCTATCAAAATCATCATTGCGTTTACTTACAAAAGCAATGGTTGATCCATCAGGAGACCAAGATGGTAGTTCTTCATTATATTTTCCGGGAGTTAGTAATGTTGCGTTACGATCAGCAAGATCAAAAAGATAAATATGTTTCCGTTTTTTCAGGAGATATCCTGTTTCATCTTCTTTGAAATAGTACCGGTTAATTTCAATTGGTTTCGGAGTTTTCTTTTCGTCTTTAATAATTCCATCGATAGAATCCGGATCCTCTACAACAAATGCAATTCTTTTACTATCAGGCGCCCAGGTGTAATCAATAATGTTGCCTTTAAAATTGGTGATCATTTCTGCTTCACCACCAACCCGATTCATTATCCAGAGTTGTTCAACTTCATCACTATCCGTTCTAAGTGAAAGAAAGGAAATATATTTATTGTCGGGGCTCCAATGCGGCAGATGTTCATTTTCTTTGCTGAAGGTTAACCTAATGGCTTCTCCTGTATCCCAATTTGACATCCAGATATCAGAGTTTGATTTGTCTTCCTTCATATTATCCGTTTTTACAGAATAAGCAACCCAATCTCCATCCGGAGAAACCTGCGGTTCAGAAACTCCACGGATTTCAGTCAGGTCTTCAACTGTCATTTTTCTTCTTTGATCTGATTGTGCCGTTATTATTGTTATCAGAAATAGAAACAGAACAAACGAGTGCCGCTTAAGTCCTTTGAAATTATTCATCACTTCCTTTCGAATTCGTTTATTTTACAAAAAAACTTACAGAAAATTAATGATGCGGGCAATGATTTGGAGTAAATTATGATGATTAAAAACAGAAAGCGTAGTGATTGAAGTTAGATAATTCAATTTGAAATTAAAATATATTTTTTTAAAATATTATCTTTGCCATAAACATCATCTCTAAAATTTACAATTCCTTCTTCGTTAACCCAGGCGGTAAAATAATCAATAAAAAGTGGAATATTTTTATCGAGTTTTACTTGGGTAGTTTTTCCAAAACTGGCATATTTTCTAAGTTCATTTCGTTTTTGTTTGTACTCTATAATTTTTGTTTTATCCGCAATAGTTGAACCAATCTCAATTTTGATATAATCAATATTCCAATCTGAATTATCTTTCAAAATATAATCAGCTAACAACAACGGTTTTTCAACTCTTACACATCCATGGCTAACTGCTCTGTTTGTATATGAAAAAGGAGCTCTTGTTGGTGTATCATGCAGGTAAATATTAAATTTATTTGTGAATATAAATTTGATTTTACCTAAAGCATTTCCAGCACCTGGATCTTGTACAAAAACAAACGGAACGTTATTCGGAGAATATTTACTTAAGTCCAACTCATTTAAACTTACCTGCTTACCTTTCAAAAAGACTTTAAAGTTTTGCTTCTGCAAATAATTTGAATCAGAAATTGATTTTCTATAAAGCTCATCTCTTATTATGCTTGGCGGAACTGTCCAGGTTGGATTAAGTATTAAATGAGAGATTTGTCCATATAATAAAGGGGTTTCCCAATCGTTCGGTTTATTTCGCCAGTTTTTGGTTTTTTCATATAATTTAAGCCGGCTTTCATAATTAAGCGGTCTCTTTTTACCAGTGCATACTTTAATTCTAAATTTTTCCTGTTTGTTTTCAACAACAGAAAGATTGAAATCAGGAATGTTTACTAAAACGTAACGAGTACTGTCAGAATAATTTGTCCACCTAAATCTTTCCAAATTTAATTTTATTTTCTCAACATACTCCAATGGAGAAGTATTAAGTTTTTCTATGGTTAACTTGTTCAAAATTCCGTTATCAGGTAAACCATTTACGCTTTGAAATTTTGCAATAGCTTTAACAAAGATAGAATCGGCAACATTGAAATCTTTTAAAACGATTTTTGAAGTATCAAGTAATCCCAATAAATATAATCTTTCTGCAATTGATTTTAAGCGTGAAATTTTTTCATCGGGATTTAATTTATTGTCATTTACAGAAAGGATTCCCCAATCCAGGTTTTTCAATTTTTGAAATTTATTTAGGGCTAATTGTAATTTTTTATAACGCTCACTTTTAGGTTGAATTTCTGCTAAATATTTAAAAGTGTTTTTTTGATTAAGCGGGGCAAATAAATCTTTTTTAGATGAATCTGCTATCGGCAAGAAATAACTTTCCGGGAATATTTTTGTGGGATCCACAATCCCATATCTCATATGATAAGCATACTTCAAAACAGCATCTGACAGTAGAAGTTCAAGATTTGCTAAATGTGCATACCTTTCTGAATTTGCAGAATAATTATTGTTTCTGATTTTTGAAAATTCATCTTTTATCAAATCATAATTGTACAAATTTGGATCTATTCCATGTTCTACTACTTTATTTAAAACTACCATTATAGAATCCAGAAATTGTTTGTCATCGAAACTTTTTATATAAAGCGGTTCAAAATTTCGGGTGGTATAAAAATATTTCAGAGTATCAAAGTATTCAAATTTTGAAGATGAAATTTGGAATGAAGAATCTTTAGAAATAAATCTATTCACTAAATATTGTTGATACTCAGAAGAAACAAATTTGAATTTGACATTAAGTCCAGTAGAACTACTTGTTAGTTTCTGCTTGCACCCCAAACCGAAGAATAATAAAACAAGTATATAAATGAAATAATATTTTTTAATCACAAAGATTCATTTTTTAATTAAACAAAGTTGGAATTATTATACATATTCAAAGCCATTTCCAATTCAAATATATAATTAACAAGTCTAAATTCTAAATGTTCATATCACAAATATTTAAAATAAAAAAGTGCGGAGGGTCTTCTTCTCGCACTAATGTGCACCCTGCGGGATTCGAACCCGCGACCTGCTGATCAAGAGTCATTGCGATTCTGCATTTTTTCCCAAAAACTAAGAGTTTGTTTGTAACTCCATACATAGTCCATACAAAAAAGGAGTTCAAAAAAGTATTTAGTGAAAAATAACAAGTCATCATTTTTCCAAATCGTTTATGCTGTTAATGGTAAAAGAACAACTCATTCAACAAAAAAGAATAACAAAAAAGAAGCCTGTAAATATCTTGAGGAATTCAAAATAACTTTAGAAAACCCCTTGAGTGCTGTTAATTCAACAACTCAAATAACTGATAATACAAATAATCCAACCCTTTCAATATTTAAAGAGGAATATTTTGGATATGAAAAACCTATCAATTCAAAAAAATACATCTATTCAATTTCCTTGTCTTTTAATCTATTTATTTTTTTTTGTGGAGATGTTCTGTTGGATAGTAATAATACCAGAACAGTTGATAAATTTATCAATTCAACTTTCACACGCACTTGGAGGGGTGCTCACCATTATTAACGTACACTTAAAGCAGCATTAAACAAAGCAGTTGAATGGGATTATATTTCAGTAGATCCATTTACTAAAGTAAAATTTCCAAAGCTTGTTAAAACATTTCCCGTTTTTATTACTGAAGATGAATTACTCATTATCCTGGCGAACACATCATACCAGCATCTGAAGAATATTTTTACTGTCGGCTTTTATACCGGTTTACATCTTGGTGAATTAGTTAATATGCAGTGGAATTGGATAGACTTCTTTCAATCCGCTTGTGGCGGACAAATCACAGTAAAGTGCACAGAGGATTTTCTTACAAAAAGCAAAAAAGAAAGAATTGTTCCTATGAGTGAGAAAGTAAGATCAATCCTATTTAGGCGTTTCAATTCTGCTTCTCATTATCCTGATGAAGTTGTTTTCTACAGTAGAAAAGGAAAGATGCTCTATCAAGAAGCAATTAGTAAGCAATTCAAAAAAATAGTTCGCAAATCAAATCTGAACGACTGTTGAGGTTCTGACTAACTAAAAGATTTCGATAATGGATTATGGGATTATAATTAATCTGGAGCGTACAGCATATGCACTGAAATATCCCAATGCTCCCCCGGTAAAATTAGAGAGCGGGTTTGCAGGAGATGGTGCCTGCGGACCTGGATCTCCACTTGCCTGTCGTATTGTTCTGAAATAATCGAAAACATTTTTATCAATACACTGAAGTAACACATATACAGAATCTCCTGAATTCAAGGTGTCTTCTTCTGCAACAAGACTACTTGTAACAGGACCTCCATCATGTAACCGGTCATCAAAAAGGAATATAAAATTTTGCGGCACACCATTTTTTACTTCTACAAAGCGGTAATAGTTCTTTACATTACCAGAATCCCTGAAGTGAACATCAACAAATTTCATCTTATTGGGTCCGAATGATTGTGTTTCTATATTCAAAGAATCAACATCAACAGGTGGAGGCATTGTTGAAACAGCGGTGTATTTATAACCGCCGGTAGTTATTGAAATCGAATAGGTTCTGCCGGGGACTCCCTGAATTACTGATGTTTTATATAATCCGGGAGAAGTCTCTATAAGTGAATCTGAATTCCCGGAATCGTCGTTAATTACAATTTTAGCCTCGCTTACAGCAGGAAAAAAATTAGTCTGATCGAAATTGACAGTCCGGGATAATTTCACATAATACGGTCCGGGCTGATCAGAGATAGATGCTTCAATAACCAATTGGGGAGCGGTTGAATTTAAATCTACACTAATTATCTTCTCGCAAGAAATGCTGAAAAGACTAATCATCAAAAAAATGATTGTTTTTATTATGCCGTGGAATAATGATCTGTTTTTCATATTAAAACCTAAAATTGTATGTAACTGAAGGAACAAACCGGAACAATGAAGTCTGAAGCGCCTGGGTTTTTGTGGGATCATTAGGATCCTGCCGGAAGGTTATAACATATGCATTCTCCCTTCCGTATGCATTGTACAAGGAAAAATTGAGACTCGATTTTTCAAACTGCCATGTTGCACCAAGATCGAGCCTGTGGTATGCTGGCATTCGGTATGCATTCCTCTCAGTATAGTAGTTAAGTATTTGTCCGCCGATTTCATATTTACCGCTTGGGAAAGTAACAGCGTTCCCGGTACTGTAAACCCATGTTGCAGAGAATGTCCATTTATCAGATAACTGGTAGATGCCAACAACTGAAATATTATGTGTAATATCCTGCCGTGCGGGATAATAATTTTTATTATTTACACCCGGAAATTTAAGTTCAACCCTTGAGATAGTATACCCAACCCATCCGCTAAATTGTCCGTATTTCTTTTTCAAAAAGACTTCTAGACCGTAAGCGCGGCCTTTTCCAAACAACAATTGCGACTCGACATTTTCATTGAAATTTAACTGGGCGCCGTTTTTATAGTCTATCTGGTGCTGCAGGTTTTTATAATAAGTTTCGGCTGAGAACTCATAGTTGTTATCTTCAAAGTTCCGGAAGTAACCAAGAGAAACCTGATCTGAGATTTCCGGCTGAACATTATTACTGCTGGGGATCCACATATCGGTAGGATTACTGCTTGTGGAATTAGAGAGAAGATGCAGATTCTGAGTGCTTCGTCCATAAGATAGCTTAACGGAACTTTCATCGTTCAGAATATAATTTAATGATATTCTTGGTTCAATATTAAAATATGTCTTTACGAATTTACCGGATGGATACCAAAGAGAGTCTATGCGGTCGCCAAGATCGTTGTAGGTATAAAAGTTTCCAGGACCAAGTACACTGAATACAGAAAAGCGGGCTCCGTATTCTAAATTTATTATAGGAGATGGTTTATATTCGTGAGAAAGGTAAAAGGAATTCTCAAGTGAATACTTGTTGTTAAGTACTAAAGAATTTGTCTGAGAATTATTTGTAGCAGTAACAGTACCGGGGATAATTGAATGATAAACAGTATTCAAGCCAAATTTAATTCCATTCTCATCGTCAATAAAGTAGTGTAAATCTTCCTTGAAATTGTAATCCTGAATTTTGGAATATATTGTTATTGTATTTCCGACAAAGTTCAGATCAATATTGTAATCATAAGTACTGTAAATAAGGGAAGTATTAGAGAACATTTTTTCACTGAATAGATGGTTCCATCTGAGAGTACCGGTAGAGTTTCCCCAATCTATTCCAACTAATTTTCCAATGCCAAGGACATCGCTTCCGAAATAACCGGAAAGGTAAAGTCTGTCATTCTCCCCGACCTGGTAATTCACTTTTGCGTTAAGATCATAGAAGTATAAGCGGGATTGTTTGGCAAGTGTATCGGATGATAATTTCAGAAACAGATCGGCATAAGTTCTTCTGCCGGAAATTGAGAAAGAAGATTTTTCGTTTATTATAGGACCCTCAACAGACAAGCGCGAAGCAATCAAACCGATTCCGCCATTAACTCCGAATTGTTTATCATTCCCTTCTTTCATTTTAATATCGATAACAGAAGAGAGGCGGCCACCGTATTCGGCTGGCATTGTTCCTTTATATACGGTAACATCATTAATGGCATCAGAATTAAAAACAGAAAAAAAGCCCAATAGGTGAGAGGCGCTATAAACAGTTGCTTCATCAAGCAGAATCAAATTCTGATCTGCTGCTCCACCACGTACGTAAATACCGCCGTTACCTTCCCCGGCAGATTTAATACCCGGAAGAAGCTGCATCGTTTTCATTATATCCTTTTCACCCAGCAGGACCGGGATATTTTGAATTTCTTTAACATTCAGCTTCTCGATACCCATTTGAGTTTTTGTAACATTGTCATTACTCTTTTCACCTGTAACAACAATTTCTTTTTGTTCAACGCTTTTTTCCGCCAGGTTAAAATTCTGCTTTATATTTTGAACAAGGTGGATTTGAAATGAGATTGCCTGGTAACCAGTAAAATGACAGGTTATGGAATATGTGCCTTTGGGGATTGTTAGGGAGTAATATCCATAACCATTTGTAACAGCACCGGTTTGTGGTAATTCACTAACGGTAATTGCCGCACCAATTAAAGTTTCCCCTGATTGAGAGTCCTTAACATATCCGCTTATAGTAAATTTGTCCGGATTATTATCAGGTGGTAATAAACCAGCGAAGGTATTTGTAACCAGGAACAGTAATAATAAGAAGTATTTGATCATATCAGTAAATTTCTTTTTCGTTTTAGGTTTTTGAGAATCTTTTTGCTGTCTTTCTTATATAAGTTTTTATCAGAGATTTTTTTACATTATTAAATCCAGGTGTTATTCAGTTCCTTTTATAAATGATTCGGCTTTGGCAATATCTGCAATATATTCAATATCAATAATCTTATTGAATGAAAATCCTTTAAGTATATAACCACGGGAAACAAGATGCCGAAGAAAATCTCTTAACCCGGATACTTTGTTCTTTAGTGCAAAATCTATCTCCTCAAATATTCCCGTAGAAAAATAATATATCCTGCCGGATACCCAGCCATATCCATCTTTCGAATCACTGAATTTTAATATTGTATCTTCTTCATCCATTGCTACATATATGGGCGTTTTATCATCAATGAATCTAGTAACCGCAATTACCCCGTTGGCATCTTGGTGCGTTTTTGAATAATCTATGAAGCTGGAGAATTCCACCTTAGAGAAAACAGCGTTAGCAGTGATTAAACAGAGCGGTTCTTTTGAAAGAAAATGAGCTAATGAAAATAAACTTTGCATAGAGCTTTGAGTATCTTGAATTAAAAGACTAATTGATGCACCGAATTTATTTGATAATAGAAAATTTTTTAATTCTGTTTCATTCGAATTCATTATACAGCATACTTTATTTACACCACATTCGTATGCTATTTTAATTATTCGTTCAATTAAATACTCACCATTAATTATTGCCAAAGGTTTGGGTATTGCCAAACCTTCCGCTTTTATATAAGTGTTTTGATCACTCCCTAAAATTACCAAATCCATTTTTTATGTTTATTGCTTTTGTTATTACTTATTTATTTTTTTTGCTTTCTTTATTGTGTGGTTTTCTTTATGCTTTCATAATCATATATCTTAAAAAATCCGGTCGCTATTTTATTATGCATTCTTGCCATTAAAAAAAACTGTTAAAACGTATTATGTTAGAAATCTGCATATCGATAGAAGTTAGATTAAGTTTATTATTATTCGAATATTGTAATGAATTACTATGGAGTAGAAAGGAAATATATATTCCCCAAAAAGAATGGTGATATCCAATGGCTCCCCGCGCAAATATCGCAGGATAGATCTTCAGTTTCCCATCTTTTAACTTTACAGTTTCGTTTCCTAAAGTTATTCCGGCAGTAGCTATACCGGCTATAAGCCAATTATCATTAAGTACCCAAGAATAATAATAACCAGCGTTTAATTCTAATAATAGATTGTTAAAACTCAGTTGTTCCGGGCTTTCGAGTCCTATTTTATAATAATATATCCCTCCACCCATAACATAACCACCTACAGATTGGAGTTGTTTTTCAATAGGCAAAAAAGCTGCCTTAGCAGAATATTTGTACCCATTAAAAAGATAGTTCCCTCCAAAGCCAATTTTTTGGACTGACGTATTAGGGAGGATTTTTATTTCTTTTTCGTCTGTATAAAATCCTTTATATCGTTGATAAAACACATCAAATAAAAGATGCCTTCCATAATAGTGAATCTGTATATCTGTAATATCAGTTTTTCCATATTTATTTTCATTCATTTTTATAACCGGGAGCTTATAGCTGACCTTAAACGATGTGTTTTTAAAGACAAGTCCTATCCCAAAATTTATAGGACTGTTTGGCTTAGTTTCTTTAGCTACTTCAATATAATCTCGGGAAAAGAATCCTATTATTGTTATCTTATCCTTATAGCTTCCTACGTATGTAGAATCAACAGTTTGGGTAGTATCCACTGTTTGGGCAAACGAACTGAATGTTAAAATGATCCACAATACTAACGAATGAAATTTAGTTTTCAATATATATCCTTCCAACTTAGATTGAGTATTCTTATTATTTCTTTTACGTTGACTCATCACTCACCATTATTCTGCTAAATATTTTTTGTAATTGTTAAACATTATAAAACAACTTCAATTACTTTAGAATTAAGTACAATTTTTTTAGCTTGGATTTTTCTTTTAATGGTTTCTGCAGTAAAATAAACACACGGAACAAGCACTAAAGTGAGCACTAAGGAACTTAACAAACCACCTATTATCACCCACGCCATACCATTTTTTAGTTCGGCGCCAGCACCGTTGGCTATTGCCAAAGGAAGCATTCCAAATACCATCGCCAAGGTAGTCATTAATATCGGGCGTAATCTTTCCCTACCCGCCTCTACCAGGGCTTCTTTGAGTTCGCTTCCGCTTTTTACGAGTTCGTTTGTAAAGTCCACTAATAAGATCGCATTCTTAGCTACAAGTCCCAGCAGTGTTATTAACCCAACAATGGAAAAGATAGACAATTCTTCCATAGTTAATGCAAGTGCAAGCAAAGCTCCAATCATTGCAACAGGAATAGAAAACAATACCACGAATGGATGAAGTAATGAGTTGTATAAGGCAACCATGATTAAGTATATAAGAATAATAGCAGAAATTAACGCGAAACCGAGACTTGAGAAAGCATCACTTTGCCGTTGTAGCGCTCCTTCTTTTTGCACTGTTACACCGCTTGGTATTTGTCCAACTAAAGCATCTTCTATCTCGGCACCGACTGTTCCGGATGCTCTTCCTAAAACATTGGAATTAATTGTTATGGAACTCATTCTGTCAAACCTCTCGAGCATACTCGGTCCCATAGTTTGATTAACATCGGCAAATTGTTTCAGCTCAACGAGCTGCCCTCGTTTATTGACAATAGTGATTCCGGCTACATCAAATATATTCTGCCTGTCGAATTTGTCGAATACAACATTGATATCATATTCATGAGCACCATCTTTGTATTTTGAATCTGTATTACCAGCTAAAGCGGTTCTTAGAGTAGCACCCACATCGGCAACAGAAAGTCCAAGCTCTTCCATTTTGCTTCTGTTTATTTGAATACTAACTTCAGGTTTAGGATCATCAATGGAAAATTTAACATCAGTTGTCCCTGGTATCTTTTTCATTATGTCTAAAACCATGGCTGCAGTCGAATCAACTTTGTTTAAATCTGATCCTTTTACCACAAATTGAATTGGGGATGAGCTTGCCGATCCTGTAAGACTTGTTGGAGATGTTCGTACCTTTACACCCGGAATATTTCTTAAAATTTCTTCTTTAATTCTTTCCGCATATTCAGAAACGCCAAATTTACGTTCATTTTTGTCAATTATTTTAACAGTTAACTGCGTAATATTATTTCTGGATGACGATGCATTTACAGAGCTCGTAAATCCCACCTTAGCCATCACTTTTAAGATTTCGGGTTTCGATAAAAGTATTGCTTCTATTTGTTTTGTAATAAGATTGTTCTCGTATACAGATATTTGCGGGCTCATTTCCAGGTCAACTACAAACTCACCTTGATCAGTATCAGGTATAAAGGTTGAACCGATAAATCCCATACCAACTAAGGAAATGGATGCAAATAATAAAACTAAAATTCCCACATAAACCTTTTTCCTGTTGTTTAATCCCCATCGTAAAATTGATTCATATCCTTCTTTAAGTGCGTTAAACAATCTTTCAAATTTTTGAGTGAACTTTCCGGCAAAACTTGTTTCATTAAAACTTTCTACTTTGCCAAATTTTGACAGCAGCAAAGGGGTTAATGAAAATGATACTAATAAGCTCGCCATCGTTGATACTATAAGCGGCATGGAAAACTCTCTTAATATACCTCCAATAATTCCACCCGTAAGCGATAAAGGAATGAATACAGAAACGATAACAAGTGTAATTGAAGTAGCTGTAAAGAATATCTGTTTACTACCTTCAAGAGCAGCTTGTACTTTTGTTTTACCCATTTCAAGGTGACGGAAAATGTTTTCCACAACTACGATTGAATCATCGACTAGAATGCCCACTGCAAGCGACAGCGCCATAAGAGACATTATATTAAGTGAATAACCGAATGCATATAAGAATATGAAAGACGGAATCATAGATAACGGCACCGCTACCATTACAATTAACGCTGTTCGCAGGCTATGAAGAAATATTAAACAAACGAACGAAACAATAATCACTGCAAGAACTAAATCTGCAACAACAGACTTTACCGCCTCTATCGTATAAATTGAGGTGTCGGTTGCAATCTCAAATTTCACATTACTCGAAGCATATTCTTTTTCAATTACCTTTAGTTCTTCATTTATTAATTTACAAACTGCAACAGCATTTGCATCCGATTGTTTTTGAACCTGAATACCAATTACATCTTTACCATTAATGCGGCTTATTTTTGTTTGTTCCGCAACACCATCAATTACTTCAGCTACATCTTTTACAAGTACTTTACTGCTGTTATTGTTTAAGAACACAGTTGTATTTTTTAATTGTTCAAGTGAAGCATATTTTGCCGCAAGTCTTACTGTATATCTTACATTGGTCTGCTCTACCTTGCCGGTTGGAAAATCCATATTTGCTTTTTGAATTGCCTGAAGTACCTGGAGTATAGATAGATTATAAGTTCTTAGTTTGTTGCGGTCAATATTAACCTGAATTTCTCTTTTGCTTCCGCCCATTAAATTAATTTGCCCCACACCTTGTAATTTGGCAAACTGCGGTTGAATTCTATCTTCCACTAATTTATAAAATTTAGTAGGCTCCATATCTGAAGAAACAGTAAACTGCATAACAGGTATATCATCAGTAGAAAACTTGCTTATTGTCGGTATTTTAGCATCTACCGGTAAATCTGTTATTATAGCATTAACTTTCCTTTGAGCATCCTGCATTGCCATATTTACGTCTGCACCGCTTTTCAGTTCAATAGTTGTAAACTCAAAACCTTCCTGCGAAACTGACTTGATAGTTTCTATATTTTCCAGAGATGAAACTGCATCTTCTATTTTTTTTGTCACCGAAGTTTCAACTTCCGATGCTGAAGCGCCGGGATAAATTGTAACTATTGTTAGTACATTAGTTGTAATCTTTGGTGTTAAATTTATATTAAGAAGTGTAAATGTAACCGCCCCCATTAAGGCTATAATAGCAAATATTACGAATACAATTAACGGTCTTTTAAGTGATAACTCTATCATTATTTACTCTTTATTTTTGATTATAGAAACGGCTGCTCCATCCGATAAATTAATTTGTCCGGTAGTAACTACCTTATCCCCTTCTTTTAATCCTTCAGTCACTTCAAGGTTGTCACTTAAATCTCGTCCAATAGTTATGTTTTTCTGAAAAGCTTTATTATTTTCTACTACGTATACTTTTGCATCTTTAATGCTTCCTATTAAAGATGTACGTGGAATAAGAAGTGATAATTGTCCGGAAGGGAAATTGAAATCTACATTTACAAATGTACCAGCCTTAAGTTGATTGGAAGTTTTATTTTCCATTATTATTTCAACAGCATAGTTATGGGAAGCATCGCCTTGCTGGCTGACGAAACTTATTTTTCCATCATATTCAACACCTTGAAAAACCGAAGATGTAATTCTGGCTCTCTGCCCTGCCTTTAATTTATAAATATCTGTTTCAGAAACATTTATCATTGTTTTAAGACGCGATATATCAACTATAGAAATAATCGGCGAACCGGTCCCTACAAATGTTCCGTTATCTACAGACTTTGATACTACAAATCCGTTTTGTGATGCAGTTATTTTTGTAAAACTTAATTGTTTTTCTGCCTGCCCAACCAGAATCTTTGCTTTCTCATAATCAAATCTTGCATCGCGTACTTTTGTTTCCGATGTAGCATTACCGGTGTAGAGATTTTTAGTTTTATTATATTCGTCTTCAAGCTTTGACAAATTAAGATTAGCGGCATCCAAATTAAGTTGGGCTAATTTATCATCTATTTCTACAAGCACTTTTCCTTTGGAAACATAATCACCAAGGTTAAAATTTATAGCAACAATTTGTCCGCCTGCTTCTGCTTTCAAAGTAACCTCTTGAACAGCCGCTGTAATGCCGGTAAGAACGAGGGAACTGTTTTGTTCCTTCTTTATCACTTCCTTAATATTCACTAAGGTTGCTAATCCTGCTTTAACATGCTTCTTCTCATCTATAGCAGATTTATTAATAATCAATTTCCCTGCTATAAGTACCAGAGCCACAATTACTGCGACGACTACTATTATTTTTTTCTTCATATTCTTTTACTCTATCTTTATTTATTCTCAATATTATTTAAATAGTCTATAAGCGTTCCTTTAGCTTTTTCCATATCAAACTTTGCTATATATAACTCCAGCAAGGAATTAATAAAGTTGGTTTGCGCTTCTCTCAATTTGGTTTCTGAATCTACTAATGAAGCAGCATTGGTAACCCCCTCTCTATATTCAAGTGTAGTTATATTATAGACTTTTTTTGCGAGCTCTATATTTAATTGATTAGACTTGATATTATCGTATGCATTATTATACTTTGTTACAGCGTTTGCCACTTGAAGGTCAATTGCATTTTCAGTTTTACTTACTTCTTCACTTAAACCTTCTATATCAAGAGAAGATTGTTGTATTTTTGCAAGTCTTTGCCCGCCTGTAAATATTGGCAAACGGATTCGTAAGCCTACCGAGGAATAGTGGTCCCAGTCTTTGTGTGAGTCAAACAGATCAAATTTTGTTCTTAACGCATTGTAGGAATAACTTCCGAATGCGCTTATGGAAGGCAAGAATTCTGCAATCAGATTTTTCCTATTAAGCTCTTGCAATTCAAGACTCGTTTGAAGTACCTTATAATCTACTCTATTCCCATAGGCATATGAGCTGTCATTAATATATGTTAAATCGTTTATTCGTTTTTCACGAAGTGAATCTTGTGAAAAGTTTGCACTGTCCGATAGAGAAATAGCAGAAGCCACCGGCATTCCCATTTGAAATTTCAAATACATATAAGATTGTTTTATGGCTTCTTTTGCTTTTTTAAGTTGATACTCAATATTGTTATAACTAACGTTTAATCGATCAACATCAACTTCTTTAGCTTTTCCGTTTTCAAAGAGTAATTTGGTATCGGCTAAAGATTTAGATATTAGTTTTTGATTTTGTTCAAGAAGCTGAATTTTAGTTTGTACAACCAGTGTCTGGTAATATGCTGTTGCTACATCATATTCAATATTTTCTGATACTAATTCTTTTTTTTGCTGATAGTATTGATTTGAATATTTGGCGGCACTCAATCCGACCCAGAATGATCCGCTGAAAATCATTTGAGTTACTTCCCCCGTAAAAGTATGGTTATATTTTGTACCTAACTTAATCGGAATTAAAGTACCCGGTTCTCCGAAGAAATCTCCGGGAATTATTTGGGTAGGCAGTTCAATATTATTTACAAGGTTCCCGGTTAAAGTAATCTGTGGTAACCCGCTTCCGATTACTTCATTTATCTTCTTCTTAGATTTTTCTTCTTCTATACCGGCTTTTTTTATATCACGGCTATTTTTTTTCGCGTAATTTATACAATCAACTAAGGAAAAAATGCGTTCTTTATTTTGTGCTATATTATTAGCCTGAAATAAAAAGGTCACGAATAAAGGAATACTTAAAATTTTATATGGTCTCAAACTATTTTCCTAATTAAATTCATCAATATTTCTCATATGATTTACTATTTATATGCCAATAAAGAATCGTTCGGATTTGCTCAATTATTGAGCTTTTATCTTCTCGACTATAATTTATTGCTTTTATACAAGCAATCGCTTGTGTTCCATCCTTTAATACAAGCAATCGTATTTATTTAGTATATTAATCAATACAAACCGTATATTTTTTCTTTAATAAAAGCAGTTGACTAGAGAGGAAACGAAAATATGTTTAAGAATGATTTTGATTTGCTGTTGTCTTTAAATGATGATATCGCGGCAATAAGCGAGTATTTTGTTCTCTTCGCAAAAATTTTCGATAAAATAAATGCTGTATTTGATACTGATCTTTGCGGTTTATCTCTGTTTAATGAAAACAGAGATAAATTGGGATGTCTCTTGGTCACTATTCCTTTTCGGCGTGACACTACAAAGTGGCATAGGCAATTCGCAATAGATTCTTTGCCCTCAGAATTGTTCGGTGAAAACTCTGTCATTACGAAAGTTGAATCTGAAATTTTTTATAACATGGGTAAATTTGAAGAGGGGCAAATTGATATTTCAGAAATATTAGAAAAGAAAAAGATTAGCAATTTATTTTTTGTCCCGATGCATACAGGGGGAAAGTCAATTGGTTACATAATATTACCGATAAGTGATTATATAACAAACAAAGAAAATGACAATTACTTGTTCCGCTTATCAAATTTGATCGCTTCTGCAATTAAAAACACAGAGTATGTAACCAGACTTAAACACAAAGAGGAAGAAAAAGATATGCTGCTCAAGCTTTTCAGCTTACTGCTTGATATTAAGGACGAGAATAATTTTTATATGCATTTAGCTGAAGCTATTAGTAATCTAATCCCGTTTGAATATATTGGAATAATTGGCAGAGGATATAATAAGAATGAAAGTGAAGGCATATATATTACAAAAGATGAAACCGGTAAATTAAAAGTAAACAAAGCTACAAGAAACGATATTCGCATTGTGGAATCGTTTAAGTTCATGCTGTTGGCTAAAGACGGGATTGTTCATACGGAGATTACAGGTGAAGAATTACTAAAAATGTGCAGTCAATTTTCACATATAAGGCAGATAAAAGAGAAGAATTCAATAGTTTCATTGCTCGTATTCAGGTATATGAAAAACAATCTTGGCGAACTCTTTCTTACCATCGGGAGAAAAGAACATGTATCACAGGCAAATGAAATCAGTATTAAATTAATGCACAATAGTAATTCTTATTTTACTGGAACTGAAATAGAGTTTTGTGAAAATCTTCTTCCCCAACTAATATCCATCTTTGCTAATTTTTATTCGTTTAAAGAGATCGAGATATTAACAAAGAAATTGGAACAAGAAAAACACTATCTGCTTGATGAGATAAACTCAGCAACAAGTTTTCAGGAAATTGTTGGAAACAGCGTCCTGCTTAATAATATATTGAATAAAATTAAACTGGTAGCACCCCTTGATGCTACAGTTTTGGTAACTGGAGAAACTGGAACAGGTAAGGAGTTGATTGCCCGTGCAATTCACAAATTATCAAAACGAAATGAGCAAGCATATATTACCATCAATTGCGCGGCACTTCCGGTTCAACTAATTGAATCGGAATTATTCGGTCATGAAAAAGGCAGCTTTACCGGGGCATTTGAAAAGAAATTTGGCAAATTTGAAATTGCAAATAAAGGAACCATTTTTTTGGATGAGATAGGTGAACTGCCTCTTGAAGTTCAATCAAAACTCTTACGCGTTTTACAAGAAAAAGAATTTGAACGTGTTGGAGGTAAAAGCACAGTTTATTCCGATGTTAGAATTATCGCCGCTACAAATCGTAATCTCGAAAAGGAAATTGAACAGGGTAAATTCAGATCAGATTTGTTTTTCCGGCTTAATGTATTTCCAATAGAAATACCTCCTTTAAGAGAAAGAGCTGACGATATTCCCTTGCTCGTAAAACATTTTATCCAAAACTATTCAAAAAAAATAGGTAAGGATATAAAGTCAATCAAGAAAAACGATTTGGAAATGTTGACACAATATAATTGGCCAGGCAACATTCGCGAACTGGAACATGTGATTGAAAGAGCAATTATAATATCGCAAGGATCTAAGCTTAGTTTTGAAAATTTCAAATTTGGCGGTGATAGTGAATCTGAAGCTAAAAAAGAATCTTTTAAATCGCTCATTGAAATAGAAAAAGACCACATTATTAATGCTCTTAAATTAGCAAATGGGAAAGTTACAGGCGCAAACAGTGCTGCACTGCTTCTTAAAATTAACGGGAAAACTCTAGGAACAAGAATGAGAAAGCTGGGGATTAAAAGAAAGGACATAATTTCAGATTCAAAATTATAGGTATAATTTTAGCCATCAATCGACTCCTAATAAAATGAATTTAGAAAAATAATTTTTTATAAATTTTTCAGGCGATTTTTTTTGCCAAAAACCAGATCCATTCCTTTCAACCCAAAGGGCTTCGCTACGGGATATGGTTCTAAAACTATTTACACTCCCTTTTTTTATCAGTAGATTCTCTAAAATTGTATTGGCTGTGTCCAAACAAAAGTCGATACAAAGTCGATACAAACTCCATACACATTTTTGAAAAGTCATCGTGATTCTTAAGGTCACATAAAATAAAAAAGCCCGAATATGGACAATATTCGAGCTTTTATTTGTGCACCCTGCGGGATTCGAACCCGCGACCTGCTGATTAAGAGTCAGATGCTCTACCAACTGAGCTAAGGATGCGGTATAAAAATAAGTAAAACCGAAAGAAATTCAAAGTTCATTTGCTTTTAGTAATTTTGGGTAAATGATAACCTGCTCTCTTACAATTGCTCTATTAACCTTTGTATTTCTTGTTCGATAATAAAAGAAAATCTTGTTTAAAATGAATACCATAAGTAAAATAAATTTTAGTAAAAGTTTTCTCCAGAGTAAACCGGAAAACTCTAAATATTTAAAGAGTAACTCTGAACAAAAAGATTCACTTGAAATTTCGAATACATCCAAAGCTTTTACCAGGATTGATAAATTTTTAAACTTGGGAAGACCTGACAGACTTGATGTTGATGACTTAAATGCAGAAGAAAAAAAAGAGTTTTTGAAAATGCTATCTTATTTATTAAAAAAAGGAATAGTAGGTTATGAAGTTCTTGAAATTAATGGGAAACCAGAAAAGCATTATATCGTAAATCAAATCGGTAACCTTCGTCTTGAGGGAGCAAAAATTTACAACAAGAATGGATACTACGATGATTAGAAAACCAAATTTACAAGAGTGCCGGGGCTTTTTACAAATCCAACCTGATATGTTTTATTTAACTTTTCTTTAAAAATATCAAATTGACTTTTTAAGTTTTTAGGTCGTTCCGCGTAATCCTGATTGAAAATACTTATAAATGAACCACCACCGATTGTTGAATTCTGTATCTCACCATTATCTGTAATATAGGAGAATTCACAAAACTCATCTTCCTCTGCATCTGATTTAATTCTCTCTGTTTCATTATAAGTTTTAACACTATTTTCTGCTTTGGCAACTGGAACATTAATATGATATCGCAGATATATATCTGAATTACTTAAACGATGATCTAACTTTTCACTTACAATAGAATTTTTTTGATCTTGATTTATAGATTTAGCAGGAGTTTGAGGATCGTTTAAGATATTGAGATTTCCATTCTTCCTAACATTACCTTGTTCGGAGATGGTTTTTATAGATTCAATTATTACGGGATTACTCCCAATTGCATTAACTGACATATTTTATACTTTCCTAACATTAGAATAATAATAACTTTGGTATTTGTCAAATACAATTTTAACCTTCAAAAGGAACTACTTTAAAACGAAAAAAATAATTCTTGAGCAAGTTAAGAAACTGGAGAGCATAATAATTGAAGTGATTAAATTTTGTAATTCATAAAGGTCAAAAACCAGCTATCATTATTTTCAGATAGCTGGTTTAAGAATTCACAATATTATTTTCTACGATTTCTGATAAGCATTGTAAAACTTGCTGCACATGTTTCTTACTCTTTCACTTTGGTCAAATTTTGCGGCTTGTTTTACCATAAAAACACCTTTGGGATTACCAATTTTAATTAATGATAATGCCGCTTGAATCCGGCAACTTTCATTTTTTTCCGAATGTAACATTTTCATTAAAGGTAAAACAGCTTTTTCGGTTTTATATTCACCCAAATAATAAGCGGCGCTAACCTTAAGTCCAAGATTTTCAGAATTAATGCCCTGGAGTAAATTCTCTTCAATTAAAGTAACATTGGTTTTTAAAGATGTGTTTTCTGGTGTACCAGCAAATGATGATGTGCCAATTAACAAAGCACAAACAATTGTCAAACAGATCATTTTATATGTTTTCATTTTATTTCCCTTTCCTTTAATAATTTTCTTTTCTAAAATGTTTGACGTAATGAAATCGTAGAAAGTTTTAAATCGTTTTATTCATATAATTTCCGCCAAATTTATACTTTAGCTATTCAGATTAAAGGAATCAGGTGGAATTAGAATAGAATTATTTCATCTCTGCATTCAGCACTTCCATGATTAATTCATCTAAATTAATTGGTTGATTTTTATCATCATTTTCAACAACAACCAGGTAACCGGTTTTTTTACCTGTAGATAAAAACGCATTCATCACACTTGCCTGATCACTGATCAGACATTTGCCATCAACCGAAGACCATATTTCTTTAGCACAGAGACATCCTAATGAAGGAGTTTGAGGATAATATGATTGCCCACTATAAAATTCCGGATCAATTGTAGTTCCATGAACAATAATCTCGCTCCGCCCAGCTTTGCCCGCGTAATATGCTTCATAAATTGGAGGATAATTCTTCCAGGATTCGGGAAGCAAATTTTTATATTGTTCAATCCAATTTGTATCGCTTACGTTATTGTGGAAATATTGTTTAACGGTTCCTTCAAATGGAAGGATCGTTTGGATGTTTGGTGTTTTACCAAGAAAGACACTTTTAGATGTATCTATTCCCTGAATTGATAGAATTCCTTGAGGTGTATTTCCGTTTGTAATATAACCGGGCAAATTGGAAATGGCTCTTGCAAGCTGCGGAACAGAAAAAATATTTCCATCATTTGTTCTAACGTATTTCCCATCCGGTTTCCTGATAATTACTAATCCGGGGTAATCACGATTCTTTCGTTGAAAACTAAAAATAATAGTTTCATCTTTTAAAAATTGAGATGACAGAATATCAATTAAAGCAGGACGTGGTTGGCTTTGCTTAATCGAAAGCCTCTTTGTGTTTAGCATAAAAAGAATTGGATTCATTTTCCATTCTGGAAATTTCTTCTCCATCAAATTAAAGTAATGCTTTTTATTGGATGAACTTGGTTTGCTTCTTACCAGATAATTAACCGCCATCGCAAAAAGTTTTGGATTTTTTGTTGATTGAGCAACCGATGAAATTTCACTCACAAATTCATTCGGATATAAACAATATGTGGCTTCAAGAACTGCCCGTTGAAAAGGATAACTTCTGTTTTTAAAAGTTATCAGTCCTTGTTTAAGTGAACTTTGAACTAAGTTAGTTTTATATAAAACAAGTTCAATATCCCAAAAGATTTCCTCCCACTTCGATTCATTTTCCGAATTTAAATTGAATGATAAATTTTTCTCAATCCCTTTTATTAAATCTGCTTTGAATTTTTCCCTTTCAACTTTAGTGGCAATTGGGGTGTTGAGTTTAGTAATATCAACAAACTGCTGTGCTACATTGGAGGATACTGTTGATAAAAAAAGTAATAATATCCAAAAATATTTTTCTGCTTTCATAAAAACCTCAATTCAATTTTAACAATTATCAAATTACTTGATTCGATATTCAAGTTCCACTGTTATATGAATCAATGATTATATGTCATTACAAATAGTGCGAGTTTATTTATTGCAAACATATTTTTATGGAGACGACCTTAGGTTTTTAAAATTAATCCCACGCTTAACAGGAATTTAAAATTTGGCTTCAAAAATTTTACAGTAGAAGTACGAATCATTATATTGCCGTATGAAAAATTTTCCGATTCCACGTTTAGATAAAAATCCTGAATTCAGAAAACATCTTTTGAAATATTGCCGATTAAAAAAAGGTGAGATCTGGAAAGACCCAGCAGGAAAACACAAAGTTGGCTGTCTTGATGCTGCAAGTAAAGCTGATATAAAAAAGTTAATGGAGGGTGAAAAAGCAACTTTAGCAATTCACGATCCACCATATAATCTAATAGGATTTGAACTAAGAGAAGTTGAGAGGTTTGTTGATTGGTCCAAACAATGGATTGAAACCACTAATCTTGCACTGGATAATAATAGCTCGTTGTACGTTTGGCTGGGAGCTGATCAAAAAGATGGATTCCAACCTTTACCGGACTTTATGATTATGATGCGCGGAACCCAATTTAAAACGCGCAGCTTTATTACTATGCGTAACCAGCGTGGCTACGGTACACAAAAAAACTGGATGGCTGTAAGGCAAGAATTACTTTTTTACACCAAAGGTAATCCAATCTTTAATATTAAAGCTGAATACACAGACATTCCCAAAATCCTGCGTGGCTATTACAAAGAAATAAATGGTAAGATTACGGAAAACCTGGAGAGAAGTAAATCCGCCAATATCCGGGCAGGCAATGTATGGGTAGATATTCAGCAGGTCTTCCATTTGATGGATGAAAATGTTAACGGATGCTATGCTCAAAAACCACTAAAGTCAGCAGAAAGAATTATTCTTGCAAGCTCAAATCCAGGTGATGTTGTTATTGATTTCTTTTGTCATTCAGCATCAACATTACTTTCGGCAGAGATGAATGGACGAAGATGCTTTACAATAGATTTGGATCCTCTTTATTGTGAAATTGCCATCAGACGAATAGAGCGTTACCGCCAGACTGGAAAATCCGGCTGGCAAAACAGCAATCCTTTTGAAAAGGAAATTTTAAAAGACAAAAAACTAAAATCTTATGTAATACTAAATAGAAACTTCTGAAATATTCAATATGTCATTCCTGCGAAGGCAGGAATCCATTGAATTTATTTTAGATTCCCACTCCCGCCTACAGCTGGCAGGTTCGTGGGAATGACATTTAACCAATTAATAATTTTTCAGAAGTTTCAAATAAATAATCGTTGTCTTCATCTTATAATTAATAACCGGGAGCAATAATGCTTTATAAAAATTTTGCAAAAACTAATATTCAGGTTTCCCAATTAGGATATGGCTGCTGGGGAATTGGAAAATCAATGTGGATTGGTGCTGAGGATTCCGAATCGAAAAAAGCGCTGCACAAAGCAATTGAAGAAGGAATAAATTTATTTGATACGGCATTAGTTTACGGAGATGGACATAGCGAAAAACTTGTTGGTGAAGTGGAAAAAGAATCTGGCAAGGATTTATTCATCGCAAGTAAAATTCCGTCAAAAAAATTTGAATGGCCCGCAAAAGATTCTTCATTATTAAAGGATTCCTTTCCAATAGATCATATCATTTCTTCAACCGAACATAGTTTGAAGAATCTTAAACGCGATTATGTGAATCTGATGCAATTCCATGTTTGGAATGATAAATGGACAACTCAAGATGAATGGAAAGAAGCAATTTACAAATTGAAAAAAGATGGCAAGGTTCAATACTTCGGAATATCCATTAACGATCATCAACCGTGGAATGGAATTGAAGCTGGGAAAACCGGGTTGATAGATTGCTTCCAGGTTATCTTCAATCTGTTCGATCAATCACCAACGGATGAATTGTTCACATTTTGTGAGGAGAATAAAATCAGCATCCTTGCCCGCGTTCCTTTTGATGAAGGAAGTCTTACCGGAACAATAAATGAAAACACAATATTTCCTAAAGGCGATTGGCGCAATGGATATTTTAAAGGTGATAGAAAAAAGGAAGTTGCAGAACGCGTTGCAAAAATTTGGGAATTTGTTAATGGAGAAACAGAATCCATTGCTGAAGCAGCTTTAAGATACATTGTTAGCTTCAGCGCAGTAACTTCTGTAATTCCAGGAATGAGAAGTGAGAAGAATCTTCTGGCAAACAAAGCCAGCGTTGAAAAAGGGGCACTTTCCAATGAACTGCTTGAGAAATTAAAATCCGCCAGATGGATAAGAAATTTTTATGAGTGATAGTTCAATGAACTGTAAATATTTTATAGGTAGTTTTTAATTAAAATAATTCTTATGGATTGAAAAATGGAATTTATCGATTTAGCCAAGAAAAGATTTTCATCACGCAGCTTCCTTCCAAAGCAAGTTGATGAAGGAAAATTATTGAAAGTTTTAGAAGCTGGAAGAATTGCTCCTTCGGCTGTTAATATTCAACCATGGCATTTTATTGTAATTAAGGATGAAGAAAATAAACAGAAAATATATTCTGTTTACAAAAGAGACTGGCTTAAACAGGCGCCAATTATTATAGTGGTTTGTGGTGATCATTCCACTTCCTGGAAAAGAGTTGATGGTAAAGATCATTGCGATATTGATATTGCAATTGCGGTTGACCACCTGATTTTGCAAGCAACTGAACTTGATTTAGGAACATGCTGGGTTTGCAACTTCGATATGAAAAAATGTGCTGAAGTTTTAAACCTGCCGGAGAACATAGAACCGATAGTTATATTACCGCTTGGTTATCCAGCAGAATTTGCCGATTCTGACAGACACACGGCAAAACGTAAACCGCTTGATATGATTGTGCATCGAGAAAAATTTTAATTTCCCAAACACTATTTTGCGTTGCGTTATTGTGTTTTGGAAATTATTTGAAATTTGGAGCTTGATATTTGGTACTTATATCTTAGGTAACTTTTCCATCCCACATTTTTTAAAAACACCTTCTACTAAATTTATTAATTCGTTTTCCTGATCAACTAGAATTTCCGGCTTCTGATATTTTTCAACCAACTCTACAACGCGAAGTTTTGCCCTTCCAAAAGTATCCAGTTTCCCTTTCTGTTCCCATTCGTGTAAAGAACTACGATCAATTATACTTGAAGGAATGTGTTGCTCTTTGTTAAATAATTGACGAGTAAATTTCTGTTTTAGAAAATCAGACTTGAAACTAAAATCTTCAAACATTTCCAGTGCAAGAGTCTCTGTCCTCAGTTGAATTCCATCAAGCATTCTTTTAGCCATTGAAATTGCTTCAGCATCAATCACTAATTTCTCTGCACTTTGGCAGGCAAGAAAATCCAGCATACCTGCACCTGAAATCATATTTATTCCAGCCAGTGCTCCAATCATTGCAGAAATACCGCTCTCCATTCCTGCTTGTGCATCAACAATTTTTGCATCACTTGCAGCAAGATAAGTGTGTGTTGGCAAGTTTAAGAATTTTCCAACCTGGGCGATGGCAGCACCAATCATTGCAGTTTCAATTGCACCCATCGGGGTAGTTCCGAACCGCATATCGAAAATTGCCGGAGCACCTCCCCAAACAATTGGTGAACCCGGTTTTGCTAATTGATGAATCGTAATTCCACTTAAACACTCTGCCGCATGTTGAACGACGGATGCAATTAAAGTAACCGGCGAAGCACTGCCTGCCAGCGGCATCGAAACCATTTCAGCAGGAATTCCTTTTCGCGCAAGATCAATCAGATTACTGCAGCTTATTTTATTCCACATAAGCGGCGGAGTTGGACACACATCAAAAACAGCTTGCGGTTTATTTTCAATTTCATTTCCGCTTTTTGAAAAGATGCTAAGCATGTCGAACATAATTTTTATAGTATCGGCAGTAAAAGCACCGGTTACAACCGGCTTCTTTGAATATAATAAAACAAGATATAGCCGGTAAAAATCACCGACTTCTTTCGGTACATCATTACAAATTACAGCCGTGGACTGTGCGCTATACTGAGGAAGTTGTTCTGCCACCTTTATTAATTTTATCAGATCAGAAGTAACGGCTGGTTTGTGTTCAAGTGTTACAGGGTCAAGTATATTAATTCCCGAAGAACCCGGATCGAAATTTACATCATCTCCACCATAGTTTACTGCAGGATTTCCAAATCTATCATACAAATAAAACTGATGCGGAACAGTTTTAAGAACTTCCTCTACCAATGATCTGGTTATACTTACGATTTCTTCACGCTCATTAATTTGTGCGCCAGCTTCTTTTAATAGTTTCCTGGCTTCTGCAGATTTTATTTTTATCCCCGGCTTTACAAGAAGTTGAAATGCTTCATCCAATATTCTAAAAATAATTTCTTTTGAAAGGATCTCGAATTTTGGTTTCATAATTACTCTGTTTTATCTATGTAAATCCGCATCATCTACGTTATCAGTGTTCTAAAAAAATTGAACACGGATAGCACTGATTAAACTGATATACGCGGATTGAGAATCAAAGACTTTGCAACATTAACAGCGCTCATTGCATCCTGCCCATAACCATCTGCTCCAATTTCAACAGCCCAGCGTTTTGTAACCGGCGCACCACCAACTAATATTTTTACTTTCCCACGAAGACCTGCTTCCTCCAAAGCTTCAATCGTTGTCTTTTGCATTGTCATTGTTGTTGTAAGCAAAGAACTCATTCCAACTATATTTGCATTATGCTTAATGACTGTATCAATAAATTTTTGCGGGGAAACATTAACACCCAGATCAATAACATCAAAACCATTTGCTGAAAGCATAATTGAAACAAGGCTCTTCCCAATTTCGTGAATATCGCCTTGAACAGTTCCCAAAACCACGGTTCCCAGAACTTCTCTTTTATTACCCAGCTTCAAAGCTTCCGGTTCAAGAATAGCCATTGCCGCTTTCATCGCTTCGCCAGCCATAACTAGATGCGGAAGAAACATTGTACCAGCAGTAAACTGTTCGCCAACGTAATTCATTCCTGCAACATAACCTTTGTTTATAATTTCCAAAGGAGGAATTCCTTTATCGACCGCCATCCGTGCTAAAGTTTTTGCTTCACCGATTTCACCATCTATTACACTCTGTGCTATCAATTGGAATAACTTATCATTCATTTTTATCTTGATTTGTTTGAATGCAAAAATAGAATTATGAATTCAAAGTTCAAAACTAAAAAGTGATTTTGAAAATTATCCTTGGTATTTTATTTCTAAGAATTTTACAACGATTTATTTTACAAACAAAAATTTCTATATTAAGCAACGACTGAATAAGTTTTTTATGATCTTTCCCCTGAAAGATTAAAATAATTTTTCCGAAAAAATTGGAGAGAAGCAATGCTATCAAAAATTTACAAATCGCTATTTATTATTATAGCTTTAACAATTACCACTACGATTATTGCACAGGTTACTCCTGGTGATCCAACCGCGATTCCGGTAGAGTTCAGATTCACGTGGGATTTAAATCCTACAGATTCCGGTATTGGAATTAACGGCAGCATGAATGGATGGATAAACGGTATTTATAAAATGAAAGAGGTTGAACCTAAATTATGGAAAGTTAAACTTGAACTTCAGCCAGGATCCTACACTTATAAAATTGTAAAATATATTGATACGGTCGGGCAAAGTGGGGTTACCGGCTACTTTACTGATCCGCTTAATTCAAATTTCGGAGGACCTTTTAATGATTCTTTTATGGATGTTACCGACCCAATGATTTATTACTTGCTTCCAAAGAATGGTTCGGTTACTTCAAACACAAAACCTGTTTTTATGGCAAACTTTGCAGTAGCAAATCAAAGCCTGCTTGATATAGATAAAATTGAATTTACACTTGATGGAGCCATAATTCCTAATGCCAAGGATTATTATGACGTGGTGAGTAAGATTTTCACATATAATCCTTCGGAAGATTTAGCAACCGGATCGCATACTGCCATCATAAAAATTTTTAATACAGTTGGTAGCGTGGCAGAAGAGACAACTACTTTTTCAATTGCAAGCGGTATAAGCACTGCTCCTTATACTTTCATCTTCGATTCCCAAAGCCCAAATTTCAACTTCCAGAGCACGGTAAAAACAGTTGGCGTTAAAGGAACCTTTAATTTTGAAGGTCTGGACGAAATGAAAGACAGTAATGGAGTTTATTCTGTTACCAGAGAATTAAATGTTGGACAGGAAGAACAATATACTTATATCGTAAATGGTGGCTCATACATTAATGATCCTGATAATCCCAATCTTTCTTCCCGCCACAGAACGATGGTGGTAAAAAAATTAAATGCACGTTCTGAATACAAATATTTTACTCCACCTTCAGGAATTAGCTACACCTCTCCTTTGCCAGGTCTTGATTTGAAAGCTTTTCTTACTCCGAGTGATTCTAATTATGCAATCAATCCAGCCGGCATTTTTCTTAAATACGATGGATCTTTAGCCAGACCAACAAAAACAAAAATCGGGAATGACTACGAAGTAAAAATAAAAATAAATAATCCTGCTGAAGGAAGGCATGTAGTTGAATGGAATGGTAAGGATGATCATGGGAACAACTCATGGACTTCAACTTACACATTCGGTGTTTATCCCGCCAATTCCGGTTTTCATTATGTTGATGGAGAAAACGATGATAAAGGAACCGGAGCATACGTCTACCCTTATGGGGTTGCAGCAAACTCCGCTGATATTCGTGAACTGAATATTAAAGCAAACACTAGTCTTGATTCTCTAATCTTCACAATTAAGATGGAGCAGATTAATAAGAATACAAGAATAGGATTTGGAATAGTAAACAATCTAAATGGAAAATTTGTAGAAGCACCGGCAGATGTTGAATTGAAAATTCCTGAATGGAATGGCAGAGGAATCTTTGCAATTTTAGCGGCTCCTGGTACAGATTATTTTGATCCTGAAAATGAAAATATTATTTATACTTCCCGCGAACCGATGGTAAAAGGATTAACAATTGCACCTGATGTAATTGGTGTTGCAAATAATGAATTCCGTTTTACAGTGCCGCTTAATTTATTGGAAACGGTACTTGGTACTTTCAAGGATAAATGGTACTTCGGCGCATATTCTTATTTGAAAGATCAGAATGGAACAATTGAAATTACAGAAGCCAATGGTGGTTCTGCTGCTGAAGAAGATCCGGATGTTTATGATGTTACTTTTTTTGCAGACACAAAATTCCAGGAAAGATTGTTAAGCAACTTCAGTTCTGCCAATCAGATTGGCGGACCACGGATTGCTGTTATTGGAAGCGACCAGCGCGGTTATGGTGCTGTAACTCCAGCCGATATTGATCCCAATTTGGGTGCTGCACCGGAAGTAAAAATCTATGCAAACGGCGGTGATTTGCTCTATCAACCAGTTAGAGTAAAGGGATTTGCCGATGTTCTTTTCGGTACAACTGTTACTTTGGATGTAAATGGAATGGCATTCAACGCTGTAACGAATGATAAGAAAGAATTTGATATTGATGTTCCTTTGGTGGAAGGCGAAAATAAAATTATTGCATCCGTTCCGTTTGGTAATAATAAAACTAGCAGCAGTGTTCCGGTAATTTATAACTATTTAATCAATCATAAACCGGTTGCAAAAATTTACAAAAACATTTCCGCCAGTTCAGTGGAATTAAATGCCGATAGTTCCTACGATCCTGATGGTTCAAATTTGGTTTATTCCTGGTATCAGGATAAAGACAATCCTGCACAAGTAAATTTGTCAAACACAACAAGTTCAACAACATCTTTTTCGTTTCCGCAGAAGCAAGGCGAGTATTATTTTACACTAAAAGCAAAGGATATTGCAAATGATACCGGCTGGGCAAGAGCAGTTGTTGTAGTTAAACAAGGATCAGCCATACAACCAGACTTAACAAAATGGCATCCAGCGTGGGCAGACAGCGCAATTTTTTATTGTGTCTTTGTAAGAACTTTTGATGCTTCCGGAACATTCAATGGAATTACAGCCCGGATGCAGGAACTTAAAAATCTTGGTGTAACCGGAATATGGCTCCTGCCAATTCATCCCTCAACCGGAAACATGGGACCCGATAATCCAGGTTATGCAATTACAGATTATATGAACATTCTTTCAGATTATGGTACCAAGCAGGATTTTAAAAATTTTGTAAATACTGCACATCAATATGGAATAAGGGTGATATTGGATCACGTAATTCAGCATACTTCCGATCTTCATCCGTTTATGAAAGATGCAAATAAATACAAAGACGCATCTCCTTACTATCCTTTTTATTATTGGGATGCAAATAAAAATTTCCAATATCTTTTCACTTGGGTAGATTTGCCTTCTATTAATTACAGCCAGGAAACTACAAGAGATTACCTTGTAAGAATGGCTAAGTACTGGGTGCAGGATTTTAATATAGATGGTTATCGTTGTGATGTTGCCTGGGCAATCGATTCACTTAGAACTGAAGGACCAGCCTACTGGCAAAGATGGAGAAGTGAAATTAAAAATCTGAAACCGGATGTTTTCCTTTTGGCAGAAGGCGATGCCTGGCAGACAAAATTATTTAACAAGAAATTTGATGCGGCGTATGACTGGAAATGGTTTGGTGCAATGAAAGGTGTAATTTCAACAACACAAAGCATAGATAACCTGGACAAATGGATTACTTCGTATGAAGGTCCGGGGTTCCCTAAACAAGCGCTTACATTTAAATTTATGGAAAACCAGGACGAGCAGCGGTTTATTGAAGCCTACGGAATTGCAAATACCAAAGTTGCCGCGGCTCATTTATTAACAGCGCCAGGTGTTCCAATGCTTTATGCGGGACAGGAAGTTGGCGAAGTAACAAACAGAGGCAACATTAATTGGAATGATCCCAATAACCTGCTGCCCTATTACAAAAAATTAATTGAAATAAGAAAAAATAATCCTGCGCTTGCGTATGGCGATTTCCAGAGGATTTCCAATACATCAACAGATAAAGTTTATTCATATCTCCGTAGATTTGGATCAAACAACGTTATTGTAAACTGCAACTTCAGTTCATCAACGGTTAACATGGCTTTTACCGTTCCGTTAGATAAAATCAGCTTCGATTCAACTTCAACTTTTTATCTTGTTGATCCTTTGAATGGAGTATCGCCAAAAGTAAAAGGAACAGACCTGAAAAGTTACTGGGTAACAATTCCACCCTCAGGAGTGCAGATTTACATTTTATCCAACGAGCCTTTGACGGAAGTTGATGACCAGAGTAAAGCTAAACCGCTTTCATTTGACTTAGCACAGAATTATCCTAATCCGTTCAACCCTTCTACTACGATAAAATATTCTTTGCCGTTTGCAAGCAAAATAAAAATCTCCGTTTATAATGTTGTTGGACAAAAAGTAGATGAGTTGATTAATAGAGAACAAAATGCCGGTTACTATGATGTTGTCTGGAATGCCGCAAACTATGCATCTGGAATATATATTTACAATATTGAAGCAACTGCGTTAAATGGAAAAGGAAATTATCGCGTGGCGAAAAAGATGGTATTGGTAAAGTGATTTTATTTTCTTATTAGAAGTGACATATCTCGGTGATATGTCATTTCTGTTTTATTTCAACTTGACATTCCGATTTTAAAAATTCATATTGGGACAAAAATTCGAACCATTTCGGATTTTTAATAGAAGGCATTAAGAATGAATCATTCTTAATTATTTTTTAATCATATCCTAAAAAAATGGAGCATTTATGAATACAGCTAAATTAATCCTTGAAGGAAAGGAGTATGAGCTTCCGGTTATAGTTGGTACCGAGGGAGAAGTTGCCATAGACATTTCTACCCTGCGAGCTAAATCAGTAGCAATAACAATGGATTCAGGTTATGGTAATACCGGTTCCTGTGAAAGTGCTATAACTTTTATTGATGGCGAAAAAGGAATTTTGCATTACCGCGGTTATCCAATAGAAGTTTTGGCGCGGCAAAGCAACTTTGTAGAAGTTAGTTATTTACTTATATACGGTCACCTTCCAACTAAGCAGGAAATGGATGATTTTAAATATGAATTAACTCATCACAGCCTTTTGCCGGAAGATATGAAAAAGTTTTACGAAGGTGTTCCTCATAACGCGCATCCGATGGGAGTGCTTTCTTCAATGGTTACTTCGCTAACCGGTTATTATTCAGCAAAAGATGATGATGATTTAAATGTAATCCGCCTTCTTGCAAAACTTAAAACTTTGGCTGCATTTACTTATAAAAATTTAATCGGGCAACCATATATTTATCCAAGAAATGAATTAGGTTACGCCGCTGATTTTCTTCATATGATGTTTGCGGTTCCATCAGAACCATATGAAATACCACAAGAACTTGAAAAGGCTTTGGACCTTCTTTTAATCCTGCATGCTGATCATGAACAAAACTGCAGTACTTCAACAGTTAGAATGGTTGGAAGCAGTGAAGCAAATCTGTTCGCTTCAATTTCGGCAGGCATAAGCGCTTTGTGGGGGAAACTACACGGTGGTGCAAACCAGGCTGTTCTTGAAATGCTGGAGATGATTAAGGCTGATGGTGGTAATTACAAAAAATTTGTTGATATGGCAAAGGATAAAAATTCCAACTTTAAGTTAATGGGCTTTGGGCACCGTGTTTATAAAAACTTCGATCCTCGCGCTACAATTCTTAAAGAAGCCGCCGATAAAGTTCTAAATCAACTTGGTAAAAATGATCCTTTGTTAGACATTGCAAAAAATCTGGAGAGAGTTGCGCTTGAAGATAATTATTTTGTTGAAAGAAAACTTTATCCAAATGTTGATTTCTACAGCGGAATAATTTATCGTGCGATGGGAATTCCTACCGATATGTTCACAGTAATGTTTGCCCTTGGAAGATTACCCGGATGGATTGCTCAATGGAAAGAAATGAGAAGTGATTCACATGCTCGGATTTATAGACCGCGCCAGATTTATGTTGGAGCCGTAAATCAAACATATGTTCCATTGGATAAAAGATAATTTTTATTATGACCCCACGATAACTCGTGGGGTTAACTTAAAAGCGAATCTTCTGAAAAAATAAATTAGTTGGCGATTGGAAAAATCGTGGTTTCAAAAATGGATTAAAGATTTCTAATTTCCGATTTTGAAAATGTTATTCAAACTCAACAAGCAATTCACCTTTGGCTACCATACTGCCAGGTTTTACATGAATTGTTTTAATAATAAAATCTTGTGGAGAGATAATTGTGTTCTTCATCTTCATTGCTTCAAATACAAGAAGTTTATCTCCACGCTTAACACTTTGCCCTTTCTTAACACACAATTCCAAAATATTACCGGGTAATATTGCATTAAGCTTCTTTGGATCAGCAGGAATGTATGGTTTTCTGCGAATAAACTTTGGAGTTAATTTAGCTTCGTAAGAAGTATCATCAATTATAACTTTGTAAAAATCGTTTATATTATCCATAATTAAAAAGGTGGAATTCCGTGCTTCTTGTTGGGTCGTAACTCAACTTTATTTGCCGATAATCTAAATGCATGTAAAAGTGTTGATCTTGTTTCTTCCGGATTAATCACTGCATCTATATGCCCCGCGGCGGCGGCAACATAAGGATTTGCAAATTTCTCGCTATACTCCTGCACTTTCTTTTTTCTCATTGCATCAGGATCTTCTGCTGTAGCAATTTCATTTTTGAAAATTATATTAGCGGCGCCTTCTGGTCCCATTACAGCAATTTCTGCTGTGGGCCAGGCATAAACAAAATCAGCACCCAGATGGCGCGAGCACATTGCTATGTATCCGCCACCGTAAGCCTTACGTAAAATAATTGTTATTTTGGGAACAGACGCTTCACTATAAGCATACAAAACTTTAGCGCCATGACGAATAACTCCGGCATGCTCCTGATCGATACCAGGAAGGTATCCGGGTAAATCTACAAGAGTTAATAAAGGAATATTAAACGCATCGCAGAACCGGATAAATCTTGCGGCTTTATCGGATGAATCAACATCAAGAACTCCCGCCAAAACCATTGGCTGATTGCCAACAATACCTACGGTATGACCATCCATCCTTGCAAAACCAATAACAATATTTGCTGCCCACATTTCCTGGATTTCAAGGAAATCGGAATCATCACAAATGGCTTTAATAACATCGCGAATGTCGTAAGGTTTGCTCGCTTCAGTTGGAATTATTTTATCAATTCTAAATTGAGGTTTGGGAAGTTTGGATGGAAATACTTCCGCTTTCTTTCTGTTGTTCCAGGGAATGAATGTGATTAGCTTCTTTATCTGTTCAAAACATTCATACTCGCTTAAAGCAAAGAAATGTGCGTTGCCGGAAATTTCCGTTTGCACTCTTGCCCCGCCAAGATCTTCCATCGATATTTCTTCACCAAGAACAGTTTTAATTACTTCCGGACCAGTGATAAACATTTTGGAAATTTTATCTACTACAAAAACAAAATCAGTTAATGCTGGCGAATAAACTGCTCCGCCGGCACATGGACCAAGTATTACAGAGATTTGCGGAATTACTCCCGAAGCTAATGTATTGCGGTAAAAAATGTCTCCATATCCTGCCAAAGAATTTACACCTTCCTGAATTCGGGCACCACCAGAATCATTTATTCCGATTAGAGGAACACCCATCTTAATTGCGTGATCCATAATCTTTGTAATTTTTTTTGCATGCATCAATCCAAGTGATCCGCCTGCGACTGTAAAATCCTGTGCAAAAATACAAATTGGATGACCGAATATGGTTCCCGAACCAGTAATTACTCCATCTGCGGGAAGAATCTTTTTATCCATATCAAAATCTTTTGCCTGATGTTCTACAAAAAGATCGGTTTCCTGGAACGAGCCTGGATCGAGAAGAATTTTAATTCTTTCCCTTGCCGGAAGTTTTCCCATTGCCATCTGTTTTTGGATAGCCTTGGCGCCACCACCCGCAGAAATTGTATCCTTCCGTTTAAATAAATCTATGATTTTACTTGCTAAAGACACTTTAGTTGCCTCAAAAATATTATTTCTAAATTCTATCTGATTGTAATCCCTTTTACATCAAACATGGGGAAGAAAGATAACAAAATTCTATGATATAAGGTAATAGAGCGAAGAGTGAAGAACGGAGAGTGAAGAACGGAGAGTGAAGAAAACGATGAACAACTATGAAAATTGGAAATTTTATTCGTCTTTAATTCATCACTCTACGTTCTTCGTTCTAAACTAATTTACTTTCCCGCAACAACTGTAATGCTTAAAATTCCAGAGCCGGAATTTTTATATTCATCAAGCTCGGTTTGTGAAAGATAGTTTAGCAATAATTTGTCCGGTAATGTAATCCGCTTTTCGGTTTTTATTTCGGTATTTTTAAAACCGGCTTTGCTAATTGCATTAAGATAATCTTCCATCTTTAATGCGCCCGCAACACAGCCGGCGTACATTGCAGCAGACTCAAGAATTTTTCCGGGCAGTTCACCTTTAATTACCAAATCGGATACACAGAAATGTGCACCGGTTTTAAGCACACGGTAAATCTCGGCAAATGCTTTTTCCTTATTTGGAACAAGATTTAAAACGCAGTTACTAATTACTACATCCGCAAAATTATTTTCTAATGGAAGGCTTTCAATCTCACCTAATTTGAATTCGACATTATTGAATCCAAGTTTAGCTTTGTTTTTTTCAGCCTTGATCACCATTTCCGGAGTCATATCTATTCCAATTACTTTTCCGGTTTTACCAACAAATGAGTGGGCAACAAAAACATCATTACCGGCACCGGAGCCAAGATCAACAACAGTATCGCCTTCTTTTATTCCAGCGTGTTCAGTTGGAAGCCCACAGCCCAAACCTAAATCAGCATCTGCAACATAACCCTGAAGGTTTGAATATTCATCTTCAAGTATTGTGTAATCGTCTTTAGAACTGCTGCTGCAACCACATCCGCAACCGGATTTAATCTCACTACGGATTGCAATTTCCGCATATTTGTCTTTTACGATTTCTTTTATTTCTTTTTCTGAGTTCATTTTTTGTCTCCTGTAAATTATTTATTAGATCGATTTGTTAATTGCTAAATTGTTGCATTGTTAAATTGTTCTTCCACTAAAAAACAATTTAGCAATTGAACAATTTTACATTTCATTTATGTGTTATAGATTAAATAAATTCCTCCAAGAATAACAAGCACGCCGCAAATTCTTTTAATCCACAAAATTGTTTTTGAATCTTCGGACCAGTTTAAGTATTTCTGCACCTTGCCGGTTAATGTACCAGCGCCAACAATAACAGAACAATGTCCAATTCCAAATGCCAAAAGAAAAGTTACAGCCAGAAGATAATTTGTTTGAGCTGTCTGAAACACAACGCCAAGCACTGGCGCCATATATGCGAATGTACAAGGACCTAAGGCTAAACCGAAAAGTAATCCAAGAATCAATGCAGCAAATAATCCTTTTGCTTTTGTCTGCCTTAAACCGGTATTCCAGTTAAATTTAATTATATCTAAAAGATAAAGACCGACTAAAAAGAAAATTCCCGCTACAAGATAATTACCAACGTTCCCAATGTCGCCCATTAACCTTCCAAACGAAGCAGTGATTAATCCGATCAATGCAATTGTAATTAAAATACCAACTGAAAACACAAGCGAAATGTTAAATGTTCTTCCGATAGATATTTTTCCTTGTGAACTTATAAAACCAACAACAAGCGGGATGCTGGATAAATGACAAGGAGAAAGAAGAATAGATAAAATTCCCCAGGCAAAAGATGCCAGTAAGGCAATCCACACAGCGCCGGACATTGCTTCATAAAGTGATAAAAAAATAGTGTCAATCATTGTTGCTTTCCAGTAATTGTGAAAGTGAGCACGAAAGGGGCAAGGGACGAGTGAATGGGAAATGGGAACAGGATAATAGAATTAAGAACCAGGCAAAGGATGTAAAAAGTGAAAAATCAATATGACGCTTGTATGGTTTCATGTTCGTTTTTTCTCCAACGTTTCTATTGATTTTGTTGTCATTGCAATTAATGCATCAAGAGTATTGCATCTTTCAATTATAATATCCGGTGTTAATAAAAATTTAGATCTTTTATACCAGCCCTTTGATTCCCGAGCGGAGCCTCGTGCAATTCTAAGAAAATGCGGATACTCTTTTCCAAATCCTCTACCGTATCCTTCTTCAATATTTGCCGAGATTGAGCCGCAGGATCGTATAAGTTGTTTCGCAATCTCCTTACCACGGAAATCTTTTTGTAATATTTCGGTATCATTCCAACACAACTCCCATAGTTCAAGAGAAGTTTTGTAGAACCGAAGATCCTCCAAACCATCATTCATATAAAAATCCTCCTTAAAAAGTGATAATATGTTGTTTCCTATTAGCATCCATTTCACCTTCCCTTGTCCCTTTCACTTTCCCTCGTCCGTTTCACTTTCCCTTGTCCCTTTCACTTTCCCTCGCCCCCTTCACTTTCCCTCGTCCCTTTCACTTTTTCACCATCACTCCTTTTCCAAGCAAAAGTTTATCAATTTCTTTTTCCGGATAAAATCCTTCGTGCCGGTGGAATTCTTTGCCGTTTTCATCCAGGAAAACTTGGGTGGGAATTAGCTTGATGCCATACTTTTCTGCGTATGGTCCTTGTTCCTTTGTCCACACATCATAAAAAATCACTTTAACTTGATTACCGTATTTCTTTTCAACTGATTTCATAATCGGCTGCATCATCTTACACGGTATACAATTCACCGAACCAAGCTCAATAAATGTAACTATTGGTTTTACATTTTTATTGACTGATTTTTTTCCCTTTAAACTTTGCGCTTCGCACGCAATTGCAAAAGTGAGCAACAACCAAATTGATAATAATATTTTATTCATTTTAGTTTTCCTTTAGCCATTTAATTATCTGATCGTCCTTTGGAATGATGCCTGTACTTTTAACAACCTCATTTATTACCAAAGCGGGAGTCATCATAATTTTGTAGTTAATCATTTCCTTAAAGTCAGTTACCTTCTGAAATGTTGCTTCAATATTATTTTCCAAAGCAAGCTGTTTAACTTTTTCTTCGAGCTTGTTGCATTTGGCGCATCCGCTGCCAAGAATTTTAATAATCATTTCCTTTCCTTTTTGTTTTAAAGATGAAATCGAAAATCTATTTTATTTGATAAGTAATTAACTGAATTCTGATTTTTAGAAATGCCCTCCAAATAATATATGAACAGCTACTTCTTACTTTCATTTCAAAAAACCATATTGAATAAATAACCAACTATAATTATTCCCACAGCTACAACTCCAACAAAAACAAATATCAATTGCAGCTTAAGAACTTTTTTTAGAATTATAGTTTCTGGAAGCGATAAACCAATTACACTCATCATAAATGCAAGCACAGTTCCAAGCGATGCACCTTTTTCCAGCAATGCCTGAACAATAGGAATTATTCCAGCAGCATTGGAATACATTGGGACACCAATAATAACAGCCACCGGGACAGACCACCATGCTGATTTACCCATCAGCGAAGCCATAAAGTTTTCCGGCACGTAACCATGAATTCCTGCGCCGACAGCAATTCCGATTACGATATAAATCCAAACTTTACTAACAATTTCTTTTACAGCATCAACACCAGAAGATATTCTTTGTGAAAAAGAAATTTTTTCTTCCTCCAATTCAAGATGCCCGGCTTTAACTTCATATACCCAAGGTTCAACATATTTTTCTAATTTTAATCTGCCGATTATATAACCGGAGAACATCGCTATTAGTAATCCGGTTGACATATACAAGAGAGCTGTTTTCCATCCGAATAATCCAAAAAGAAGAACGAGCGCAACTTCGTTTATCATCGGTGCAGCAATCAGAAAAGAAAAAGTAACACCAAGCGGTACACCGGATTCCACAAAGCCAAGAAACAATGGGATAGCCGAACAAGAGCAGAAAGGAGTTACAACTCCAAGCAAACTTGCCAGAATGTTTCCCACAAAAAGTTTTTTACCGCCAAGAATTTTTCTAGTTCGTTCCGGTGAAAAGTAGCTTCTGATTATTCCAACTACAAAAACAATCAGGATAAGAAGCAACAGAACTTTAGGCACTTCGAAAATGAAAAAGCGGATTGCTTCTGTAAGGCGAGTATTTTTTGTAAGATTGATAATATCATAAACTAAAAATTTTGTTATGATCTCAAGATTAAGGTAAAGAAGAAGCCATAGTGGTAATAATAAAAGAGGAATCAGGAATTTGGATTTTTCTTCGTTCAATTTGTTTGATATAAAATTCATTTTATTCACCAATTATGGACAGAGATCGGGAGCTTTAACCGCTCCATCTTCTACATTTTTGAAATATTTTTTCTGGAACCACAAAGAAACATTTACAAGGCTGATTAACACCGGCACTTCTACAAGCGGACCTATAACTGCTGCAAACGCTTCACCACTATTGATTCCAAATACCGCAATTGCAACTGCGATGGCTAATTCAAAATTGTTGCTCGCCGCTGTAAAAGATAGAGTTGCTGTTTTAGAATAACCTGCACCGATCTTTCTTCCCATATAGAACGAGACAAAGAACATTATTACAAAATAGATAACGAGCGGGATTGCAATCCGCACAACATCAAGCGGAATTTTTACTATGTACTCACCTTTTAGCGAAAACATAACTAAGATTGTGAATAGAAGTGCAACAAGAGTTATTGGAGAAATTTTGGGAATGAATTTTTGTTCATACCATTGTCTGCTTTTTAGTTTAAGAAATGTAAAGCGAGTTATAATTCCAGCAAGAAAGGGAATACCGAGATAAATAAAAACGCTTTCTGCTATTTGTCCGATGGTTATATCAACTTTAAAAGATTGTAAACCCAGCCAATTTGGAAGTACAGTTAAGAATACGTAAGCATAAATTGAAAAGAAAAGTACTTGAAAAATTGAGTTGAACGCAACCAAACCAGCAGCATATTCTGTATCTCCTTTTGCAAGTTCGTTCCAGACAATTACCATTGCAATGCAGCGTGCAAGACCAATCAGAATTAAACCAGCCATATACTCGGGATAATTTTGCAGAAAGATTATGGCAAGAACAAACATAAGTATTGGTCCGATGATCCAGTTCTGAACCAACGAAAGAGTAAGAATTTTCACATTGCGGAAAACGTCACCGAGTTCTTCATACTTAACCTTTGCAAGCGGGGGATACATCATAAGAATTAATCCGATTGCAATTGGAATGTTTGTGGTTCCGCTCTGGAATGAATTCCAAAAGTTTACAATCCCCGGAAAGAGAAAACCGGAAAAAACTCCAACGAACATTGCCAGAAAAATCCACAAGGTTAAGTAGCGGTCCAAGAACGAAAGTTTTTTAGAAAGTTGTTGCATATTATTTTTTGTCGAGTTTATGTTTTAATTCATCCATATTAAACTGATAAAATCTTTCTTTTATTTCATCTCTAATTTTTCTAAATACTGCAATTATTTCCTCTTCAGTTCCAACTGCATCCGCAGGATCTTCAAATCCAATGTGTAATTGTTTACCAACCTTGCCGATAAATACCGGACAAGATTCTTTGGCGTTATCACAAACTGTAATTACATAATCAAATGGTTCATTTATAAACTGATCAACCTTCTTGGGAAAATTTTTCCCTAGATCAATCCCCAATTCCTTCATCACTTGAATTGCTTTAGCACTAACTTGTTTTGCAGGATTAGTTCCTGCAGAATAAACTTCCAATTGTGGATCAAAAGATTTTAAGAATCCTTCTGCCATTTGGCTGCGACAGGAATTGCCGGTGCACAAAATTAGAATTCTTTCTTTCATTGTTTCTCTTTCATTTCGTTATATTACGAATCATTCAGTAAAAATCTTTTATTTACAGCATAATTTATTTCTATCAACAGTGGAGCAAGTATTTAAATCATTTTTAAGTACTTCATCTCCCTCTAACCAAAACGGAAGCATTGATAAAATATTTGCAACGGCTGAATCACCTGGTCTGGGATTTACTTTATAGTTTACCCATTTTCCGTCCTTTTCTTCCAATATGAATCCGGAATCCTTAAGAACACTAAGATGATTTGAAACAGTAGAAGTTGCCAGTTTTAAAACTGCAGTAATTTCGCAGACACATAAAGTTTTTCCCTGAAGCATCTTAAGGATACGCAACCGGTTTGGATCTGATAGGGCTTTAAATATTTTTGTTTTTTCTTGTAGCATAATCTCATTTCGTTAACCATCGAAATATAAAGAAGGTTTTATTAATCACCAAATTAATATTTTAAAAACTTTTCTTTAAGAACCGAAGGAAGAGAGACAAAAACTTTAGGTTTAGAATTGATTTGATTTTATAAGCTATCATAAATATTATTTTTTTGTTAGATTATAAATAAATGCTTTGTTATTGCACGGATAATTTTGTTGACAGTAATTTAGTTGAATAACTTTAGTGGAAATTATAATAAACTAACACAACTATATGCAAACTTATATTTCAATTTTAAGAGGAATAAATGTAAGCGGACAAAAAATGATAAAAATGGATGCGTTGCGTAAAATATATGAGAACATAAATTTTAAAAACATCCAGACATATATCCAAAGTGGGAATGTAATTTTCCAATACAAGAAAGCTGTGAACTTTGAATTAGAGACGAAAATAACAGATAAAATATTTGAAGAGTTTGGTTTTGAAGTTCCTGTGATGGTAAAAGAATTATATGAGCTGTTATTTATATTAATGAACAATCCTTTTGTGAATAAGAGGAATGAAGATATAACTAAACTTCATGTAACTTTTTTATCCCAAGAACCTGAGCAAGTAAATATTGACAAACTGAAAGACGGAAATTATGGAAGTGACGAATATATTATAATTGGGAAAACGGTCTATTTATTCTGCCCGAATGGTTATGGAAAAACCAAATTGACAAATACTTTTTTTGAAAACAAATTAAAGACAGTTGCTACAACCAGAAACTGGAAAACAATAAATGAATTAGTAAACATTGCACAGAAAGTTACAAATCAAAGGGACTAATTATATGAGACACGATTTAATAGTATCAAAATCAATTGACATAAATGCCGAACCCTCAAGAGTTTGGAATGCACTAACAAATCCAGAAATAATTAAAGAATATTTGTTTGGAACTGAAACAATTACTGACTGGAAAATCGGGAATGAAATAATATTTCAGGGAGAATATGAAGGGAAAAAATATCGCGACAAAGGCATTATCCTTGAAAACGTTTTGAATCAACAAGTAAGCTACAGCTACTGGAGTGGTTTTTCTGGTTTGGAAGACAAACCCGAAAATTATTCAATCATAGTTTACAGTATTACCAATAAGGGTAATAACCACACAATATTTACCTGGACGCAAAAAGGCTTTGCAACTGAACAAGGGCGCCAACATTCCGAAACTGGAATGGATGCATTACTTGAAAAAATAAAAGAAATAGTGTAAAGATGAACGACATCCGTTAGATGGTAATTCCAAAATATTTTTGAGAATTTATTTTAAGACACGAAGTGAATTAAGGATTGCAATTATAGCTACACCCATATCAGCAAAGACGGCTTCCCACATTGTGGCAATACCAAAAGAGCCCAGGAGAATAAAAAATGCTTTTACTCCAAGCGCAAAGTAAATATTCTGCCAAACTATTTTTCTTGTTTTCTTTGCAATATAAATTACCTTGGCAACTTTAGATGGTTTGTCAGTCATTAGCACAACATCCGCTGTTTCAATCGCAAGATCGGAACCCAATGCTCCCATTGCAATGCCAACATCAGCACGGGCAATTACCGGTGCATCGTTAATTCCATCACCTACAAATGCAGTTTTACTTTTTGAAGATGCCTTTTTCATTAATCCTTCCAGCACTGAGACTTTTTCCTCTGGAAGAAGTTCGGCATAGTAACCATCCAACTTCAATTCACTGGAAATACTTTGAGCAACAAAATGATTATCTCCAGTGAGCATATAAATTTTTTCAACTCCAGCATTCCGTAAATAACCCATAGCATAAATTGAGTCTTCTTTCAATTCATCAGATATTATTATATAGCCGGCATAACCGCCATCAATTGCAACATGTATTACTGATTTGTTAAGATTGCAGTCCGCGTGCTCAATATTTTCCCGGTGAAGCATTAAATCGTTACCGGCAATAATATTTTTATTTCCTATAATTGCTTTAATTCCAATACCGGCAATCTCTTCATAATTTTTTAATTGCAAGTTCGAAAGATCCTTGCCATATGCTTCTCTAATCGATTGAGCCAACGGATGATTTGACTGTGATTCAATTTGTGCAGCAACCTGCAATAATTCTTCTTTGGCAAATCCGTTTTTAGGAATAATTTCAGTTACTTTAAATACTCCTTTAGTAAGCGTTCCTGTTTTATCAAACACAACTGTTTTAACTTCTGCAAGCGCATCTAAAAAGTTGGATCCTTTAATCAAGATTCCATTTCTGGAGGCTGCACCAATTCCACCAAAATATCCAAGTGGAATGCTTATCACCAAAGCACAAGGGCAGGAAATAACCAATAGAACAAGCGCACGGTAAATCCAAATTGAAAATGATTGTGCAAAAAGAATTGGTGGTAAAAGAGCAACAAGCAGCGCTATGGTTACAACAACGGGTGTATAATACCGTGAGAATTTAGTTATAAATTTTTCTGTCTCTGCCTTTTTATTTGTGGCGGTTTCTACAAGCTCTAAAATCTTTTTTACTGATGAATCCTCGAAAAGTTTTGTAACACGAAGATTGATTAATCCAGTTTTATTAATCATTCCAGCAAGAATACTATCACCGGTTTTTACAAACCTTGGCATTGGTTCGCCTGTAAGCGGTGAAGTATCAATTTGTGATTCTCCGTCAATCACTTTGCCATCCAACGGAACTTTTTCGCCCGGTTTAATAAGAATTATTTCCCCAATCTTAACTTCTTCCGGTGCTACTCTCTTAACTTCTCCATTTAGTTTTAAGTTTGCATAATTTGGTTTGATTTCTATTAAGGATTTTATTGATCGTCTGGATTTATCAAGCGAAAGTTTTTGAAGAAATTCACCAATTTGGTAAAAGATCATTACACCAGCGGCTTCTTCAAGTTGCCCAATCGTTACAGCACCAAGAGTAGCCAAAGACATTAGAAAGTGTTCGTCAAAAAATTTACCATGGATGATTTTCTTATAAGCGCTTAATAAAACTTTCCATCCGGACAGCAGGTATGCAATAATAAAAATGAAATGTCCCCAAATTTGCAGTTGATTCTCCGGTAAATAGTTCCTGAATGCCAACCCGAAAACATATATGATCAAAACGATTGAAAGATTAACGATGCCTTTTGGGAGTTTGTGGTTGTTGTTGTTAGTGTTTTCGTTTTGAAGAGGTTGATCTGGAATAAGATGAAGTTCTAAAGTAGGTTCAATTTCTTTAATTGCTTTTTCAACTTTAACAAAGTTGTCTGCATCTATGAATAAGGTGGACTGAGCATAATATATTTTTACATACCTTACCTCTTTTAATCCGGCAAGTTTTTCTTCAACATCAATTGCGCATTTTGCACAACTAAGATTTTCCAATTTATATTTTTGCATCTAACTACAAAACTTTTTAGTTGTAATTTAGGAATAGTTCTTAAAGATGCAAACATAGAATGTAGAGGAGGAATTTATAGAAAAAACTTAAATCCTGTTGCAAACCTAATTACCAGAATACAGTCTTTAATTATTCAATTTATTTCTAAAGTAAAGAAAATCCTATTTATGATTTTCTGTTTCTTCAGCAATTTCTGCTGATACAAGAATTCTTCCACAATATTCGCAATTATACATCCTTCTGCTCTGGCGAATTTCCAATTGTCTTTGCGGAGGAACAACGTTATGGCAACCAGAACATGCTGTCCGCTTAATAGAGGAAACGGCTTTTCCACCTTTAGCCTTGCGGATTCGCATATAAGCACTGTAATCAGGTTTCTTAACTTTTGCCTCAAATTCACTTCGTTTCAGTTTTAATTTTGCTTCTTCTTTCTCATTAGCTTTTACTATTTCCTTCAGTTCAGATTCTTTTACTTTCAGTTCGCTCTTAAGAATTTCCAATTGTGGTGCTATCTCTTGAATATCATTTTTAAGTTTCTGTATCAAATCTTCAAAGGCAACATTTTCAGTTTCTAATTTTTTAATTTGATCTTCAGAATGATCAATCTCTTTAGTAAGGGCATCATATTCCTTATTGTTCCGTACCTGGTAAAGCTGCGACTTGAATTTTTTCTGATTGGTCTTTAATCTTTCAATTTCTTCTTCATTGCTCATTCTTTTTTCAATCGAACTTTTTTTCTCAACTTCTTTACCCTGTGTTTGCTCTCTCAATTCCTTTATTCGGTTCTGTAATTCTGTAACAGCGTTGGGTAAATCACCACGAAGTTCTTCCAATACATCAAGTTGGTCATCAATCAATTGTAATTCGTAAAGAGTTTTTAATCTGCTTTGCAATTTATTCTCCTTTCTTAATTTTTATAAAAATGAACCGGGTTAGTGGTTCTTTTGAAAATAACCGTTTTGATTCTCGGTTTTTCCGTTTGTAAAAATCTATCAAGTTTATCTTTTATTTTATATAGAATAAAAATTTCGGTTTCATAATGTCCGGCATCTATCAATAAAATTTTATCTTCAGCATCATGGAATGTGTGGTATTTTACATCCGCAGCTATAAAAGCATCCGCCTCTTTGGAAATTGCAGCAGATAATAAATCAGAGCCGCTGCCACCGCATACGGCAACCGTTTTAATCTTATCCCCATTTCCTTTACAAAAACGAAAGTTGCCGCCTATTTTTTCTTCAACATATTTTAAAAATGATTTGTATTCCATCTCGTTTTCAAGTTCGCCAATCGCACCCATTCCATAATTTAAATTTTCGTTTGCCAGGGGATAAACATCATAAGCAGGTTCTTCATAAGGATGGTTCTTTAACAATGCCGTAATCACATTTCTCAAATTCCATTGATCAAGAATCATTTCAAGTCTAACTTCATCAACTTCTTCAAACTTCATTGCAGAACCTATAACTGGTTGAGAATTTTCAGATCCTTCAAATGTTCCTTTCCCTTCCAACCGATAGCTGCATTTATTATATTCTCCAATTTTGCCAGCACCTGCTTCAAACAAAGCATTAGATAATTTTAGTAAATTTTCTTTGGGAACAAACGTTACCAACTTGAATTGATTACTATCAAGGTTCTTTAGAAATTTAATTTTGGTTAAGCTTAGCGCTTTTGCAAGTTGGTAGCTTACTCCATCTTTAGTAAAATCAAGATTTGTATGTGCCGAGTAAAGTGTGATGTTATTTTTTATTAGTTCTTGAATGAGTTTTGAGGTTTTATCCTGTGTGAAATTGAGTGATTTGATTGGCTGGAAAATTAGCGGATGATGAGTGATTATAAAGTTGCATCTTTTCTTAATTGCCTCCTTAAGCGCACTCTCCGTCAATTCTAAACAGAGCAAGATGCCTTGCACCTCTTCTTCTGCAGAACCTACCTGCAGTCCAACATTATCTTTCTGCCACGCAATTGCTTTTGGTGACCAGTTCTCCAAATATGTAATTATCCCGTTTCCTTTCATATCAAAAAAAAAATGCACTTCTTAAATTGGAAGTGCATTTTTATATTTTTTACCTTAAATCCGCAGGGTTTTTTCTAAACAGAAATTTCGATATTAATTTTACACAATTCATATTTTTACTATTGAAAATATAGCGGATTGACACGAATTATTCAAATTATTTAACAGGGAATTATTTTGTGCTATTATTAGCTCCTTATTGGGTCAATCCAATTGTTATCTTCTTTAATAAGCTGAATTAATTCATCAACAGCCGATTCGGAATTAACACTGCGTTTTATGACATTTTTGCTTCTGTAAAGTGTAATTTTACCCACACCGGAACCAACATATCCATAATCAGCATCTGCCATTTCACCAGGTCCGTTAACAATACAGCCCATTATTGCAATCTTTACTCCTTTAAGATGTTCTGTTCTGCTTCGAATCTTTGCTGTTACTTCCTGAAGATCAAAAAGAGTTCTTCCGCACGAAGGACAGGCTATATATTCTGTTTTGGAAATTCTTAACCGAACTGCTTGAAGTATACCGAATAAAATTCTATTGATTTGATTCTGATTAACTGTGCTGTTTGCTAACCAAACGCCATCACCCAATCCATCAATCAGTAATGCTCCCAGATCGGTAGAGCTGTAAAGCATCAGCTTTTCAATATCTTCATTCAAATAATTTCTTTTGATGATAACAGGATTGTTTATTTTTTTTGCTATCAGCTCAATAAAAAATCTTCTCTGCTCTGTCATTCCATGGAGATTCACAGTTTCCAGCACAAGTGCAACGGTTTTTTCATTCTTAAATTTATCAAGATCATTAAGATGATTAATATTGACTAAAACAAAATTTACGAACGGAGATTTTACTTTTGCTTCAAAATATTCTTCGAAGGAAAAAAGTGGAAGTCCGTTGGATTTATCTTCAAAATTTTTCCAATGTGCGTAATCATAAATTCCTTTCAAACTGGATGGAAGATTAAAGGGAACATTTTTACCTCCAAGATAAATGTAATCCGCTGCCATATCATTCATATTCCATTTATCAGTTTCCGGTTGGTAAAAGTAACCCACTGGTTCAAGATCATTATAATTGCTGAAACCATCCATGCTGAAATCTGAAAAGACTACAGGAAAATTATTCCCACCCAAATTAGAAACTTCAAATGTTTTTCTTTTATTATAATTGAAAGGATCAAGCGGATTTATATTAATATCTGGAATAAGATTATGCTCACCACGTCTTTCATATCTTTTTGTAAGCGAAATAGCAACCGGCACCTCATACTCCGGTTCCTCCGTTAATGAAACACGAATTGTGTCTCCAAGTCCATCTTCTAAAAGTGTTCCGATTCCAACTGCAGATTTTATTCTTCCATCTTCACCATCACCAGCTTCCGTTACACCAAGATGAAGCGGGTAATTCATTCCTTCACTTTCCATTTTATTAACAAGAAGCCTGTATGCCTGAACCATAACCTTAGGATTGCTTGCCTTCATTGAAAGAACGATGTTATGATAATTTATTTCATCACAGATTCGAACAAACTCTAAAGCCGATTCCACCATTCCCAGTGGGGTATCGCCATAGCGGCTCATAATTCTATCCGAAAGTGAACCATGGTTGGTTCCAATCCGCATTGCTGTACCATATTCTTTACAGATTTTTACCAGCGGCGTAAATCGTTCGCGGATTCTTTCCAGTTCCAAATCATATTCATGATCCGTGTAATCAATTTGCTGGAATTTTTTCCTATCGGCATAGTTACCGGGATTAACTCTAACTTTTTCAACAATCCTTGCCGCTAATTCTGCAGCGTTTGGTGTAAAATGAATATCAGCGATAAGCGGAACTGTATAACCTCTTTTATTTAATTCCTTTTTTATCTCAGCAAGATTTTGTGCTTCGTACATGCTGGGTGCTGTAATTCTAACATACTCGCACCCGGCATTAATCATTCTTATTGATTGCTCCACGGTAGCCATCGTATCCATTGTATCAGTTGTGGTCATCGATTGGATACGGATTGGATTATTTCCACCGAGCGGAACAGAGCCAATAAATACTTCTTTGGTTTTGTATCGTTGGTATTTTGTTACGTTTTGGCAATAATTTTTAATTGTTTCAATCATAAACTACATAACAACTTGTTATTAGATAAAGTTTAGAAAACAGACTAAGTTAATTCCAACTTCAGTTTTCTGCTTTCATATTCCTTAATTCTGACTTCTGTTTTCTGTATTCTATTTTCGTCTTCTCCTTTCAAATATAACAAATAATTACAACTGGTTGAGCAAATCATCCTATCAAAAATATTTCCTATATTTATGGCAAAAGAAAATTAATACTTATCGATGATAATTCCAGAAAATAAAATAGAAGAAGTACGTTCAGCGGTAAACATTGTTGATGTAATTTCAGAATCTGTTCAGTTAAGGAAAAGAGGTAAGAACTATGTGGGTCTTTGCCCATTCCATCAGGAAAAAACTCCTTCCTTTACCGTTAGCAGCGATAAACAAATATTTCATTGCTTTGGATGCCATGCCGGCGGTAATGTATTCAAATTCTTAATGGATTTACAAAACATTTCTTTTGTAGAAGCTGTTCAGGATATTGCAAAGCGAGCCGGTATCAACCTCGAATTTCAGGAAACTGCTCCAACCGAAGAACAGAGCGAACAGGAAATTCTTTATGACATAAACACGTTGGTTGCTCGTTTCTTTTTGAACAATCTTCTGCAAAGTTTACAAGGTGAAATTGCAAGAAATTACTTTGCCGAAAGAAACATTAAACTGCAAACACAAAGAATCTTTGGTTTGGGTTACGCACTTCCAGAATGGGAAAGCATTGTAAAGTTTGTAAAAGAAAATAATATAGATCTGGATAAAGCAAAATACCTGGGAATAATTGAAAAGAATGAAAGCGGCGGATATTATGATAAATTCCGGGGAAGGATTATCTTTCCGATTTTCTCTCCAAATGGAAGAGTAATTGCATTTGGCGGGCGAGTGATGGAGAAATCGGAGAACACAGCCAAGTATCTTAACTCACCGGAATCAGCAATTTATTCCAAGCGACGCTCGCTATATGGTTTATATCATTCCAAAGAAGAAATTAGAAAACTTGATAAAGCATTACTGGTTGAAGGCTATATGGATTTGATTTCGTTGTATCAGGGCGGAGTAAAGAATGTAGTTGCTTCGTCCGGAACTGCGCTTACAGAAGAACAAGTTCAAATGCTTTCCAGGTATACAAAAAATGTTGTTGTGTTTTACGATGCTGATCCAGCCGGTATTAAAGCTTCAATCCGCAGCATAGAGCTTTTAGTTAAACAGGATTTTGATGTTAAGATTGCCGAACTGCCGAAAGGGGAAGATCCCGATTCCTTTATTCAAAAATTTGGCAGAGAAGAATTTGACGATCAAATTAAAAAAGCACAAAATTTTTTAGAATACCAATCTGCACAGTATGAAAAGCAGGGACTGTTTAACGATCCAACTCTTCAAACAAAAGCTATTAGAGACCTTGTACAATCGGCTGCGTTTGTTAATGATGAATTGAAGAGAAGCATTCTGCTTAAATCGATTTCCCGAAAGTTTAACCTGCGCGAAAAACTTTTAGAGGCTGAATTAGAAAAACTTTTAAAAATATCTTCAAGGCGGGATGAAAGAAAAACCGAAATAAAAACAACAACTAACGATCAAAATGGTTCGCTGGAAAACATTCCCGAGGCTGCGGTTCGTGTGCAGGCTCCATCTGAAAGAGAATTGATTAAACTTTTATATGAAGGTGATAAAAAAATTGTTGAATTCATTTTCCATCATTTAGCACCGGAGGATTTTTCTAACCGTTCTTATCGTTACCTGGCAAACCTTATTTTTGATGCCTTGACAAATGACGAAAGTATTGCACCGGCTGTATTGGTAGAAAAAATTGAGGATGATAGAATAAAGCAATTCGTGTTTAACCTTTCGTTCGAAAAATATACTATCAGTAAATCGTGGGAAGATTTTTATCCTGGAGTCCCGGAAAGCCAAAGCTTAACCAGGCATTCTAAAGATGCGGTAAGGAGTTTCAAACTTTTCCATATCGACCTGGAGATAAAACAGAACAATGATAAAATAAAATCTGCAAAAAGTGATGAAGAAATTGTTCAATTGATGAAAGCAAACATAACCCTGGAGCAAGATAAAAAATTAATCCAAAATGATATTGGTTAAAAGTTTATGTGTTCATGCAAATGTACTTTTGTTAAAGAAAATAATATTTAAGGAAATTTTTAACTATGATAACTCATCCAAAATTGTACGAAATAAACACGCGCGTTTGGATAAATAAATTTTCTTTAGATAAAAAGAAAATTTCGCTAACAGAAATTCCCGACCAGGTTTGGAAAGATTTGGCTGATAAAGGTATAAACATAGTATGGTTGATGGGAATTTGGAAAACAAATCCTGCGCTTACACAAAAATATTGTCTGGAAGACTTCTTGATCAGAAATTATGAAAAAGCTTTGAAAGATTGGAAATTGGAAGACGTGATTGGATCTCCATTTGCAATTGATGAATATATTGTTAATCCAGATTTGGGTGATTTCGAGATTCTGGGCAATCTAAGGGAAAAATTAAACAGTTTTGAAATAAAGTTGTTTTTAGATTTCATTCCGAATCATTTCAGTGCGGGTTCAAATTTAATTAAGAATAATCCGGAAATATTTTTACCGGCTGATGAAGAAATGTATTCAAAAGATAAATATACATTCTTCAAACCAGAAGGAGCCTCGCAAATATTCGCGCACGGACGCGATCCGTTTTTCCCTGCCTGGCAAGATACAATCCAGGTTAATTATATCAGTCCGGAAGCAGTTGCGTTTATGATTGATACTTTATATAAAATTGCAAAATACTGCGATGGTGTTAGATGCGATATGGCTATGCTTGCTTTAAGCAATGTTTTTTTTAATACCTGGCGCGGCGTTCTTAACAAGCTGGGTTTTTCTAAACCGGATAGGGAATTCTGGCAGCTTGCAATTAAAAGAGTTAAAGAACATTTCCCTGATTTTATTTTTATGGCAGAAACATATTGGGATTTAGAGTGGGATCTACAGCAGCTTGGATTTGATTATACTTATGACAAAAAATTAACCGATAGACTTAATTGGGGAAATGTACGTGATATTCGGAATCACTTGATGGCTGAATTAGATTACCAGAATAAGCTGGTTCGTTTTATTGAAAATCATGACGAAGAACGAGCGGAAATATTATTTGGTAGAAACCGATCCAAGGCAGCTGCCGTTGTAATGAGCACAATTCCTGGAATACGTTTTTATTATGATGGTCAATTTGAAGGAAAAAAAATTAAGCTCCCTGTGCAGCTTGGAAGAGAGCCTAATGAAAAAGTGAACCAAAGTGTGCAGGATTTCTACTTTAAATTGCTAAGAATTACAAAGGAAGAAGTTTTTCATTTGGGAATCTGGAAATTGTTAACCGCGTTGCCGGCTTGGGAACATAATAATACTTTTTCAAACATGCTTGCATGGAATTGGAATTATAAAAATGAAAACCGGCTTATTGTTGTTAATTATTCTGACCAGAAATCACAATGCAGATTAAAATTGGATGTTGGAGATTATGATGAGAATTTTGAAATAATAGATTTGCTGAACGACTACGTTTATTTACGTTCTTCTGAAGAAGTTTACCATACTGGATTATACGTCGAACTTCAGGCTTTTCAAAGTCACATTTTTGCATATTAGAAATCCAGGGTATTGTAGTATTCTATCCCAAATCTTATTTTAACCAATACTCTAAACCAATTCTATCTTCTATAAAAAATCAAATTCTCATTGGGAATTTTTAAGTGTCCAAGTTGGTTTAGTTGGTAATATTTCTATTTTCACTTGAACTTAAAATGATTATCTTTCAGCGGAAAGAATATTTCTGAACAGAGAACGGCGGAATAGCAAAAAAAAAAATTAAAATGGTTTTTTATAGCTCAAAATCAATCTCATTGGTTTATAAAATAGGAGTAGTTTAATAGTAATGTTTCTGGATAATATAGTTGAAATAAATAAAGTGGCTGTTAGAAAAGAAGTTTTTGAAACTAAATTTGTCTGCGATCTGAATAAATGTAAAGGAGCATGCTGCACTTTAGAAAGCCAGTATGGTGCACCTCTTCTGAAAGATGAAATTAAAATAATTGAAAATTTATTACCAGACATCCTTCCTTATATTTCTGAGAAGCATAAAGAAGAAATTGAAACAAATGGATTTTGGGAAGAGAAAGAAGGCAATTTATTAATTAGAAGCCTGAACAATAAGGATTGTGTTTTTGCTCGTTTCGAAAATGGCATTGCTAAATGTGGAATTGAAAAAGCTTACTTTGATAATAAAATAAATTTTCAGAAACCAATTTCGTGTCATCTGTTCCCAATAAGAATTTCTAATTTTGGCGGGGATATTCTAAGGTTTGAAAAATTTAAAGAGTGCCACCCAGCCATTGAAAATGGCAGTAATTTAAATGTAACTGTTGCTAATTTTTGTAAAGATTCATTAACCAGATTATATGGTAAGGACTGGTTTGATAAGTTAAGCGAAATTCCTAGGAGTTAATTATGTTATCATTAAATCAACGACTACAACAACTTCAAAAACTTTCCCCACAGCAGATTCAATATCAAAAGCTGCTTCAATTAAATACATTGTCTCTTGAACAAAGAATAAAAACCGAATTAGAGCTAAATCCTATACTTGAAGAAGTGCTTACTGATGATTTTGAATTAGAAATGAAACAAGACGATGAAAAACCAGAAACAACTGAATCGGAAGATTTTGAAGGAGAAGAGTTTTCTGAAGAAAAAAATTCGGATGATGAATTTGGTGTTGAAGATTATATGAATGATGTGGAAGAACTTGACAACGATTATGTTTATAAGAATCAGGAGGAAGAAAAAATACATCCCGTTGCACCTTTACGAGAAACATTGAATGAGCATTTGCTGAATCAATTATATCTCCTTGAGCTGGCAGAACCGCTTTACAGGCTTGGCGAGGAAATTATTGGAAGCCTTACTGAAGGCGGTTACCTTAAACGCGATTTAAATAGTATTGTTGAAGAATTAAAGATGTTTGAACATATAGAAATTTCTGCTGAGGAAGCAGAAAATCTTATCAAGAGAATTCAATTATTCGATCCGATTGGTATAGCTTGCAGAAATTTGCGCGAATGTCTTCTGGTTCAACTAAAAAACTCGTCTTACGATCCATATTATTCCTATCTTGCCGAACATCTTTTAACCGAACATTTTGATGATTTTGTTAATAAACGCTTCGAAAATATTCAGCGAAGCATGAACTTTAGTGTAGAAACTCTGAAAGCAACTCTCAAGTTAATCCATAAGCTTAATCCAAAACCCGGGGAAGGAAATATTGAATCGGATCAGGCAAATCAAATTACTCCGGATTTCATGATAGAAAAAGTAGATGACAATTTTATAATTACCTTAAATGATCGAAGTGTTCCGTCAGTAACAATTAGTCAAACTTATTTGGAATTATTGAATACAAATAAGCGAAAAAGAAATCTCTCCAGAAGAGATAAAGACACGCACAAATTCTTACGGGAAAAGTTTGAATCGGCAAAGTGGTTTATTGCTTCAATCCAGCAAAGAAGAGATACGTTGATGAGAATTATGCGCGCTATTTTGGAAAAACAGTACGAGTTTTTTGAATATGGACCTAAAGCTCTTAAGCCAATGATTTATAAAGATATTGCTGAAGAAATCCAAATGGATATATCTACAATAAGCCGTGTAGTAAATGGAAAGTATGTTCAAAGTCCGGTTGGAATTCACGAACTAAAATATTTTTTTAGTGAAGGATTAGCCACAGATGATGGAACTGAAATTTCCAATAAACATATTAAAGAATTGATAAAAGAAATCTGCGAATCGGAACCGAAAACCGCTCCGTATAGCGATGATAAAATTGCAGAGATCCTTAATGATAAAGGAATCCACATTGCCAGAAGAACAGTAGCAAAATACCGCGAGCAGCTTAGAATTCCTGTTGCACGTCTTCGCAAGGAATTATGATAATCGTTTTAAATGTTTTCATCATCATTCTTCTTTTTGCTTTATTTGGATATTCTCACTCATATTTGGCTTCTGTTAAGATTAAGCAGAAACTTGCAGCCAAATTTGGCAACAATATTGCTTTTTACCGATTTGCATATAATATCATTTCCATTTTTTCCTTTTACCTGATTTACGAGCTTTCACCTAAACCAGACGTTATTATTTATGACTTAAATTATCCGTTCGATATTATTATCTTTGTCCTGCAAATTTTAAGTTTTGCCGGATTGGTTTGGACCATATCCGATATAGATGGAAAGGAGTTTCTTGGTATTTCGCAAATTTTTAGGTGGCGTAAAAACAATTATTCAGAAAATGATTTGGATGAAATATCTGTTCTTAAAACCAACGGGTCTTATAAGTACAGTCGTCATCCCATCTATCTCTTTTCGATACTTTTTCTTTTGTTTCGCCCAACAATGAGTTTATTTTATTTGGTATTTTTTATTTGTATTGTAATCTACTTTTACGTCGGTTCTTATTACGAAGAGAAAAAGTTGTTGGAAAAATTTGGTACTGAATATTATGAGTACAAACGAAGCGTTCCTAGAATTTTTCCGACTTTAAAAAAACTTGTAACAATTTTCGGATCGAATAAAAGTTAATATTATAATCAAAGTTTATGTTCAAGTGATAATAGTTTTTTATTTTCTAAAATTTTCCGGTTGATTCTGATGAAAAAATATTTTCTTGTTTCAGTTCTTCTATTCGTAAATCCATTCTATTTTGCACAGGATAATGAAAAAGAAGTTGCTAAAATTGGCAGCACATCTATAAATTCCCAGGAGTTTATTGAAAGATTTGAAATGACGCCTCGCCTTGGTCCTCAAAGTGAAAATAATCTTGAATTCGAAAAGAAAGACTTCCTTTATACTTTAATTGCAGAAAAACTCTGGGCAAAAAAAGCAAAGGAAATGAAATTAGATACTTTAGAAATTATTAAAACTACTACTGGAATTTTGGAAAGAATGTACGTCCGCGATGCACTGTATAAAATTGAGGTCCTAAATAAAGCTACAATTCCTGATCAGGAATTAATTAAAGGAATATTCAGAAACCAGGTAATGTTAAAAGTAAATTTTGCCTGGTCTAAAGATAAAAAATATATTAACGATTTATATAATGCTTTAAATGACGGCTTATCATTCGATTCTCTACTTACCGATAAAGATAGTGTTATGGATGTTACCTTTGGACAGATGCAAGAACCTGTTGAGGATTCCTTGTATAAATTATTACCGGGTAAATATACAGCGCCAATCCAAGCGCCAACCGGTGATTGGTTTATTTTCCGTGTGAACAGCCGCGAAAAAAACATTCCCAAAGAGGAAGACTTAGAAAAAACAAATTCTAATGTTAAAAAAATTGTTAAGGAAAGGATCATTGATAAATTTTATAGAGATTTTTATGTGAAGTTTTTTGGCGGAATAAAAATTAATGCAAAGGGTTACCTTTTCTGGAGCTTTGCAGATAAAGCTATTAAAGTAATTGTTGAAAAGAAACAGAAAGAAAAAATTGCGGACAATGAAAAGATCTATTTGAATGATTATGATATTGCAAAAATTAAACATGAGTTTGGAAGCGATACATTAAAACAGCCTTTTATTGCGTTTGAAAAAGATCCGGTACCGTTTGGTCAATTCCTGGATGAGTTTGCCTTTGAGGGCTTCTTTACAACAACCACAGATAGTAATAAAATAAAAGCTAAGCTATATTCAAGAGTTAAAAATTTTATTGAACACGAATTACTTACTCGTGAAGGATATAAACGCGGTTTACAGAATCTTCCTGAAGTAAAAACTGAATTGAAAATGTGGAGTGATTATTATTTATCGCAAATCTTCCGAACAAGATTTCTTGACTCAGCAAAAGTTACAGATAACGAAGTTTATAATTACTATAAGAGTAAGAACAAAGAAATTTTAATTCCAAAACAGGTGAACATTATTGAAGTCCTTACCGATAGCCTTGAAGTAATAGAAAAAGTTTTGGATGGATTAAAGAACGGGCAGGATATGCGTGAGCTTGCAAAAAAATATACGCAAAGAAAATGGACTAAAGATAAAGATGGTGAGTTTGGATTTTTTCCTGTTACTATGTACGGAGATATTGGTAGGATATCAAGCTCCATGGAAATTGGTGAAGTCTATGGTCCATTAAAACTTCCTGAGGGTTATTCTATATTTAAATTGATCGACAAGAAAGATGCAAGTAAGGAAGAACCGAAACCATTTGAAGATATTAAAGATGATGTAAAGAAAAATTTAATGGCTTCAAAACTACAGAACTCAATTGTTAATTATACTGTAAAACTTGCAAACGAATATGGTGTTTCTGTTGACGAAACTGTTTTAAAACAGATTAAAGTAACATATATTGTAATGTTTGCTTACAGGTACATGGGCTTTGGCGGTCGGATTGTTGCTGTTCCGATGTCTCCCCCATTTAATGATTGGGTTAACCAATGGCTTAAGAGTAAAAAGGATTTACCATAGATGCTTTGTTTAATTGCTTTACAAAAAAAATAATTATGAAATCATGCCCTGCTCACAAGCGAATTAACAAAGTTGCACGGGCAGGCTTGTCTTTCAGCAGGCAGGTACAAAAATTATAAAATTTAATTTGGAGAAAGAATTGGGTAAAAAAGTTAGATCAACCACAATAATAGGAGTCATTCATAATGGTGAGGCTGCTATCGGAGGCGATGGACAGGTAACACTTGGCAACACTGTTATGAAACATAATTCCCTGAAGATACGAAAACTGTACGATGGAAAAGTATTGTGCGGCTTTGCCGGCGCTGCCGCGGATGCATTTACTTTGCTGGAAAGATTTGAAGAAAAACTTGAGCAATACCGGGGAAACGTAAGTCGTGCTGCAGTAGAACTGGCAAAAGACTGGCGGACAGATAAATATCTCCGCAAACTAGAGGCGATGCTTGCAATTATTTCTGAGGATCAGGCGCTGATTGTCTCCGGTACCGGCGATATTATTGAACCTGACGATAAAATTGTTGCAATTGGTTCCGGTGGAATGTATGCATTGTCTGCTGCTAAGATGCTTAAAAAGTACAGTCAGCTTACGGCAAAAGAAATTGTTGCCGAATCATTAAAGGTAGCATCCGAAATTTGCATTTATACTAATGAAAAAATTAATGTTGAGGTAATACAGAAATAATGGAATCAAAAATAAAAAATGAAGGAATAAAAGGATTAACCCCATCTCAAACTGTTGTGGAGCTTGATAAATATATTATCGGACAGGATGATGCAAAACGCGCTGTTGCAATCGCTTTAAGAAACAGATGGAGAAGACAGCAGGTTAAAGAGGAATTGAGGGAAGAAATTTTACCGAACAATATAATTCTTATAGGTCCTACCGGTGTTGGAAAAACAGAAATTGCGCGCCGTCTTGCAAAACTATCCGGAGCGCCGTTCATCAAAGTAGAAGCTTCTAAGTTTACAGAAGTCGGTTATGTTGGTAGAGATGTTGAATCGATGATACGCGACCTTACTGAACTTGCTGTTAACATGGTAAAAAGTGAAAAGACTGGTGAAGTACAGGAGAAGGCAGAAAAAATTGCCGAGGAAAGAATTCTTGATCTGCTTATTCCGCCTGTTAAAAAACCAGCTTCCGCACAAGAAAACAATAACGTTGATGAAACTGATGAAGTATATCAGAATCAAAAAACCCGCGAATGGATGAAACAGAAACTTAAAAACGGCGAGCTTGATGATAAAATGATTGAGTATGATTTTGCGTCACAATCAGGGGTTGGTATGCAAGTGCTTGGTCCATTCGGGCTTGACGATATGGGCATTAACATACAGGAAATTATGAGCAACATAATGCCAAAGAAAAAGAAGAAAAAGAAAACTGCAATTAAAGACGCACGCGAAATTTTTATCCAGGAAGAAGCGCAGAAATTAATTGATATGGAAGCGGTTCAGAAAGAAGCAATTTCCCGTGTTCAGGATTCCGGGATTGTTTTTATTGATGAGATAGATAAAATAGCCGGCAGCGGAAGCAAAGCAATGGGACCAGATGTTTCCCGCGAAGGCGTTCAAAGGGACTTACTTCCAATTGTGGAAGGCTCGAATGTTAATACAAAATACGGCGTTGTAAAAACCGATCACGTTTTATTTATTGCTTCCGGCGCATTTCATGTTTCCAAACCATCTGATCTGATTCCAGAACTTCAGGGTCGTTTTCCAATCCGTGTTGAATTGAAAAGCTTAACCGAAGAAGATTTTGTTAAAATCCTTACCTTGCCGCAGAACGCATTGCTGAAACAATATGCGGCTCTCCTTCAAACAGAAGGCGTTGAAATAGAATTTAAGGAGGATGGGATTTTAGAAATTGCTCGCATTGCAACCTTAGTAAATGAGCAGGTAGAAAACATTGGTGCCAGAAGGCTGCATACAATTTTAACAACCTTACTTGATGACATTCTTTTCGATGTTCCGGATAAACTTCCGGAAGGTACAGTTACTATTACCGGAAAAATGGTAAAGGATAAACTTGAAAGAATTGTTATGAACAGAGATTTGAGTAAATACATTTTATAGAATAATCTGGGCGGGTGCATTACCCGCTCCGGTATTTTTATTTAAGCAATTCGTTAATTCTCTTTTTAATAATTTCTTCCTTGTTATTACTAAACTCAAGAGTGTAATTTTTTAATTTTTCTATTTTGGTTTCTAAAGTCTTTAATTCTTCTTTTCGTTGTACTTCACGTAAATTAAATAAATCTCTAAGAATAGATTCTACCTTTTGTCGAATTTCCTTCTGTTCAGATTTATCAACTTTTTTATATTGCAATCCTAATAATTCAGCTTGTAAATCAAGTGATAAAATTTTTTCAGTTCGGCTTTCAGTTTTCTGGTTATAAATAAAACCACTTCTGCTTGTGTAACTAAGTGAAGTTTGGTGAAGAAGTGTATAATATTTATTCAAATCTAATTTTTTCACTTCTATTAAGTTTTGTTTGACCTCTGCAGGAAGGTCTTTTAACAATTTTGCTTCTAAATCATCCGGGAGCCAAACATTTTTTCCCTCATACTTAAGTTGAATATCTAATTTTGTAATTGATCCCGAAGAAATTTTTACATTTTCAATAATGGTTGGTTTATAACCTTCCAAGCTACATTCTACTTTATAAATCCCTTCAGGAATATTTGTAATAATATATTCTCCATTTTGGATTGAAGCTGCACCAAGCTGAGTTTCTGATAAAAAGATGCTTGCAGCAAGTAACGGATTACTTGTTCCAGCGTCTATTACCCTACCAAATAGCTTCCCCTTTTGAGCTTCTAAAGCAGCTGAAGAGGTAAATAATAAAATTAACGGGATGAAGAATTTTAGTATCATAATACTCGTTCCTTATAAATAATTTTTATTTCTGTGGGCATTTATTATCCGGGTGAATTAAGTTCTCAAATAGTTCAGAGTGGCTTTTCTTCTATCTCTTTTATCAACAAATTTAATCTCCTGTTTAAGTTCGATACCTCTAAATTCCAATCACCATCTTTAACATAATTAGTTTTGCTAACTACGGATGTCGGATTGGTTTTATCTTTCAACAAGGAATTAACAGTTGGATTTTCTTTTATCTTGTCAGATGATATTACAAAGCCGATTATTACAGCAGCAGCAGCTGCAAGATATATCAACCCTTTCCTGAAATAATTAGCCTTTTTGTTTCTGTAAGGATGGTGTATATCTATTCCCTGTAATTTAACATTAGCATAAAGATTCCGGGTTTTCCGTTTCAGCCCGGTGTATTCTGATAGAAAAATTTTGCATTCGGCACAGCTTTCTATATGTTGATTGAGCATCTCTCGTTCTTTTTCATTTAAATCGCCTTCAACAAGCCGAAAGATTTTTTCTTCATAATCATGCATGGTTTGCCTTCATTCATTAAATAATTTTCTTAATCGTTGTTTCGCTCTGAATAGTTTAACCTTAACATTCTCAACTGATTGCCCTGTTATTTCAGCAATTTGCTTGTAAGAGTTACCTTCGTAATCGCGCAGGTAAATAATTTCATTTTGTTCATCTGTTAACATCTTCATCGCATCTTTCAGTGAAATCAGGTTATCGTAATCGGGATTATTTATCGCTTCAAATAAATTGTCATCTAATTTTTCAGCAGAATGTTTTCTGCTTCTTAACCTGTCGTAACAATAGTTTCTTGTTAAAGTAAACAACCAGGTTTTTAAACTGCAGTCTTCTCTGAAAGTATTTTTATTCTCAGTATATTTTAGAAAAACTTCCTGAACTGCATCCTGGGCGTCATATGAATTCCTTAAAATGCTGAATGAGTATCTTAAAATATCTTCCGCATAAAGTTTAAAATGGTCTGTAAGTGAAATATTTTCTTCTTTTATCTTATACATTATTTTTCAATTACAACGTAGACGGGGAACTGTGTTAAAAGTTACAAATTTATTTTCACATTCTTTGTTTGTATATAATTGAAAATTGAATACATTTCTTATCAAAATATTTACGATGGATAAAGAATTGAATTATGAAAACAATTAAATCAATTTCAAAAGCTATTATTTTAGGTGTTCTGCTGCCAGCCTATATTGGATGCTCTTCTTCACTTTTAAATCTTGCGGATTCAAAAAAGATGATTAAAAAATATTATGAAACCGGTGAATACAATGCTGAATTGAATAAGATTGTTTTGAATGCAATCGTGGACTTCAAAAATGTAGAAGTACAAAAAAACTCTGTTGTAATTTTTGATGTTGATGATACTGCAATTTCCAACTATGAATTTATGAAAAGTATGGATTTCGGGAATGTTTCTTCCGCCTGGGATAAATATATGGTCGACTCTAACGCACCTGTAATTCCGGAAATTAAAATGCTATACGATTTTTTAATAAGCCGTAGAATCAAAATTATTTTTCTTAGCGGAAGGAACTACAAAAATTATGAGGGAACATATAAAAACCTGAAGAACGCAGGTTATAATGATTTTGACACACTAATTGTAAGATCGGAGGGTCAATTAAATTCCCCCGCTTCAGATTATAAAAGTATTGAACGATTGGTTATAGCAAATTTGGGTTACAATATAATTGGTTGCGTTGGAGATCAGCAAAGCGATCTTGAAGGCGGCAACGCTGGAATTAAAATTAAACTGCCAAACTATTTATATTTTGTCGAGTAAAAATATTCAGCACACAAGAAATTATTAAATTGAAAAATCGTTTTATTGTTAATCTCTAAATCGATTGTGACAGTTGAACAAACTATGTCTTCCAGAACAAAATTAATTAAGTAATAAATTGTATTAAGATGAAAAAAATAACTCTATTACTTTTTCTATTCACGATTTCCACCTTCCCACAACCAATAACCTGGACAGAATTAACCAGTACCTACAATCTTCCGGATGGAGTAAAACTTTATAAGGGAGAACAACAAACACCATCTCTACTTAAAATAAATTACCTTGATGTTGATATGCGAAGTAAAAATGTTGCTATCCGGTCTTACTTATCTCCATCAGCAAGCGGAGAAATTGTTCCTTCATTTGTAAAACGGGTTGGAGCAATTGCCGGAATTAATGGCGGCTATTTCGGAAGCGGAGTATCCTATTCGGCAGTTATCGATCTGGCGCAGGTTCTGGCAAAAAATATTGCAAGTGTTACAAGAGATGGTAAATCTTATCCAATAACAAGAAGTTTATTTGGAATAACTGAAACACGCGAAATGTCAATCGATTGGATTTATCATTTTGGTGCCAAGATAAATGATATCCGTAGATTTGAAAATCCATCACCAAATGCTCAAGGAACACCGGCACCTGCTCCCACACCTTCGAAGGGAACGGTATATTACGATTTATTGGTGGGTATTGGCGGAGGACCAAGATTAATTAAAAATGGAAGTATTAATATCACTTATGACCAGGAAGTTTTTTGGGGATCGGGAATAAACGGAGAAAGTACAAATCCGCGAACCGCAGTTGGAATTACACAAGAACAACATGTAATCATGCTTACTGTTGATGGCAGGCAAGCCGCAAGTGCTGGAGTTAATCTGCAGGATTTAGCTAAGATTATGTTAAACCTCGGATGCATCGACGCAATGAATTTAGACGGCGGCGGTTCAACTCAATTGGCAGCTGGGGACAAATACGTTAATTCACCTTCTGAACAGCGCGCTGTTCCTACCATTCTTGCTGTTGTAAAAGCTGATTCAGTTCCATTCCTTCCACCAATCTACTTCAACAAAAAAATTGATAACGGTGATGTTGAATGTAAATTTTTCGGCAGCGGCTGGACTGTTTCTAACATAGGAGGATATTGGGGTTCAACTCCAGCCCAGATTGCACTAAAAGGAAATGGAGAAAACTATTCAATCTTCAATCTCAACTTGTCCAAATCTTCCCAATATGATGTTTTTGGCTGGTGGGTTTCCGCATCTAACAGATGCAAGGATACTCCATTTATAATCAAACATAAAAACGGATCTGATACTGTGCGGATTGATCAAACTGTTAACGGTTCAAAATGGAATAAGATTGGCACATTTACTTTCTCTGGTGATTCAACTGACAAAGTAACAATCTCCAACGCGGCAACCCAAGGCGATTATGTTGTGGTTGATGCTGTTCGAATTATTTCCTACGATTCCACTCTAATTACCAGCGTTGAAAATAACAAAAAGAATTCGGTCCCATCGGCATTTACACTTTTTCAGAATTACCCAAATCCTTTTAATCCAACAACTGTCATCAGTTATCAGTTGCCTGTTTCAGGTTTTGTAACTTTAAAAGTTTTTGATTTTCTTGGTAACGAAATTGCAACACTTGTTAATGAAGATAAATCTGCGGGAAATTACTATTGTCAATGGTCAATTGTAAACGATCAATTGCCAAGTGGTGTTTATTTCTATCAACTTCGCACAGCTAATTTTACTGAAACTAAAAAGCTTTTAATTCTAAAATAAAATTTTCGTGGAATATTGGAATGTAACATTATGGTTAACCAATATCCCACAATTCCATTTTGCCATATATTCTTTTCTTATAAGTGATATTATCCAGCCCTTTCATTTATTTCAATTGCTTTGTAACTTTCGCCAGCTTCAATTGTCTATTTATTAGAATGAATAAAAATCTTCCGGAACAGAATATAGAAAAGATATCCATCACCGAATTGTTTGACAGATTCTCAACTGAGATATACCGCTATTCATTTAGCATCCTAAAGGATTATGATGAAGCAAGTGATGCTGTTCAGGAAACTTTTGTGAAATTTGCAGAAAATGAAGAATCATTTAAAGGACAATGTTCCTACAAAACCTGGCTTATAATTATTGCACGTAATTATTGTTATAACCGAAGAAGAAGTGGTGATTTTAAAAGTCTTAAAATTGATGAAGAGAATTTTAACGAGAGCTATGAGCTGCAACTTGATTGGAGAATATCATTAAAAAACGCCCTGATGAAATTAACCGATGAACAAAACGAGCTGATTTATCTGGTTGATTATGCGGGTTATTCTTATAAAGAAATAGCAGAATTAACAAAGCAATCATTGGAGAATATTAAAATCAAAATATTCCGTGCCAGGCAGGAATTAAGAAAGTATTTGAAAGAGAGGTAAAGAATGAAACATTATGAATACGAAATAATTCTTTTCCTTGATAGCGAGTTAGAAAAGGAAAACCAAAAGGAATTATTTACTCATTTAACTTTGTGCGAAGAGTGCCGGACATTACTTTATGAAGTAATGGATTTAAAAAATAAATCGAAGAAATTTTATGAGGGTATTATTCCGGAATTGAACGAGGTGTTACTTCCAACTACAACTTTACAAAAAAGAAGAGAAAAAAATATTTACAGACCTCTCTTCTACTTTGCCACCGCCGCCTGTTTTCTGTTAGGATTTCTATTCCTATTGAACAAGACTAAGGAGAATGAACTGCAAAACAAACTTACAAGTTTGGAAAAGTACAATGCGATTATCGAAAATGATTTCCGGAAAACCTCTGAACAAAAATTGAATGCGGTTACTTTAAAAGCACCTCTGGACGAAAAGATTGAGTACCACCAGAAGAATATAAATAATATTGTCAAGAAAGTTCCCCCAAAATCGAAGACAACCACTGCAAAGCCGGATAGTTATACTGCCAAATCAGAAATTCGAAGATCAGATTATGCTCAATATCTTAGCTCATTAAAAACAGAAAGGATTACTAAAAATGATTTTCTAATTCCGCAATTGATTGGAAATTAAAATGAAAAAATTATTGTGTGTTCTAACAATTGCTTTCTTAGCTCAATGTTTAGCTCAGGATTCCTCATATGAAATAGGTTGGAATATTTCCATAAGTACACCCGATAATTCACAAAAAGTAAGCTTATACAAAAATATAAATGCTGATGAACCCGTTGAGGGATATTTCCTCTGTACCGAGTATGAAAAATTGCTGGAGGGAAAATTAGTTGAAGGTGGATTCAATTTTCTCGATCCAAAAATTATCGGTGGGTTAACAGAATCAAAATTCTTCAGACAGCAGTGGGTAAATAATAAATTTCCTTTAAGAGATATTGAGACGATGACCAGTCCGTTGGATGTTGAGAAAGCAATTTCATTTAATATTTGCCCGCAGGTGGAACAGAATTGTACCGATTCGATTAGTCTGTTTTTTAAGTATGCTTTATTCAACCTGCTAAAACGAAATGATGGTGAATATCTCGATTCCGATTTTAATATAACTATCCGCTATAAGCTGGTAAAGGTTCCATTCGATAAAACAGTAAGCTTCGATTTTATTGGTAAAGATTTTGCTCCATTCAAAATATCTCTTTCCGTTATGAAGAAACAAAAAACAGAAAATATACTTACCATAGACGAAAATTTCGTTCTTGCAAAAGAAATTGTTAATTCTGCAAACCAATCAAAGTTGAAAGGAGCAGAATTTAACCTGGGTGTTGAATTCATCATCATCGATTCTCTTAAACAACTGTATAACAAAAACTCATCCACTTCCGACTTACTGAATCGAATTAAGCAAGAAGGAATGAATAGTTTTAATTGTTTAAAAAACGACTTTGATAAAATTAATTTGCCTGCCAATATTTATCAATGTAAGCTAAATTTTCCGTTTCATCTCTATAATATTCAAAAAGAGAATGCTTATAAGAATTATATGACAAGAGAAGATATTTTCAAATCGGAATATAATATCATTCTGGTTCCAATCTCTTACGAGAAGGATATTTTAACTGCTGATCTGTTTGTGGATTACAAAAAAATAATTCCTGATGATCTACCGCGCTGGACGCCGATTAAAAAACGGATTCAAATTCAAAAAGATGTTGGTGTTCGGATAGATTTACCTAAAGAAAACTGGAGTGCAAACTTTATAAGAAGCGGAGAAAAGTACGAGATTTACGGATACTCAGATTATGAAAAATATGTGAACGAATCAATAATTATAAATTTCGAAAATTAAACAGGAGTAAAAATGCGAAGAATATTATTTATCATACTATTAGTGTCGATAGTTTATATTCCTGCACAGGAAAATTATAAGGGAAAAATCAGTCTAACTTTTAATGACGAAAAGATGGATATTCCAATTAATAATATTATGATTCGGAAGGAAAGTCAAATTATTGTAAGTATTAGAGCTGAACGAAATGAAGATAGTGTGCAGCAGATGATTTCTATGGAGCTAAGTTTAAAAAATTTATCATCAGACGAGAAGTCTGGACCCAATCCGTACGATATGCAGTTAAGGATTTTCAAAAGAAAAATAAATGAAAAACATAATCCTTTTACTGAAGAGTTCGGATATGACTTTGAAAAAGAACGACTTTATTTTAGGACAGAAAATAACGATGAGAAAATGAGTTGGGAAATTAAAAGCTTTCATATAAGAATGAGTGACACAAAGATTACGTTTAATGATGGTTCGTTGATAATTAAAGGATCTTTTTCATTTGATTGTTTCTCTGAGAAGTCCAAGAAAGAGATTTTAACAGTGGTTGAGATCAAAGATTTTAATTATGAAATAATTATTTAGAAAAACTTCTTTTTCTACTCTTAGCAGTTTCTTAAACATTATTAATTATTAAACCAGGGACTCATTATGAAAATGAAAGTTTTATTAGTTCAATTGCTTGTTTTTATTGGAATCGCTTCTCCACAGAACAATCCAAGCAAATCTGGAAACATATTCTCTACAGAATGGATCTATCCAAAACTTCCAGATACGTTGAGTGGTTCTTTTTCAAACGAAAAAAACCAAACAAAGAGTTGTACAATATTACCTCCAGACAGTTTGAGAACATTTGGTAATATAAGAGGTATGGGTTGCGATAAAAATAATTATCTATATATCTGGGATGATGGCTACCAGGCTTTATGGAAATTTACATCGAATGGAGAAAAAGTATGGAGAAAAAAATTTCTGAAAGGAAATAATGAAAATGAGTTCATGAATGTCGGGCCGGCTTTCGCTGTCTCAAAGGATGGCAAAATATGTCTCGGTGATAAGAGCAACCGGACATTGTCAATATTGGACAACAACGGTAATTTTGAGGGACGATTTCCTGTTAAAATGATGCCCGCGTCAATAACTTTCGGTGGAAATGGTTCAATATATTTAGTCGGATTTCCAATGTCATACAAAGGAAATCTTATTCACCATTATTCAGTAACAGGAGAATTCTTAGGTTCATTCTGTGAAAGAAAAGACACTGCTAAAGCTATATTATTTTCCGGTAATTGCGGACGATTAGAAACTGATGACGAAGGAAATATTTTATATTCACATTTATATCGTTACAAAATTGACGGATTCTCAAAAGATGGAAATCTTCTGAATACATTTGGTAAAAACATTGATGAACTGTTAATCCCCGGTATAAGAGGTATTACTTTACTGAACAAAGATTATTTGTTTGTGTTTGTTTTTGGGGAGGAGGAAAAAAAGTGGAATATAGATTTTTATAATAAGTCAGAACAAACACATTCTTTTCCATCAGAGACAATCACTTCCCCCAAATTTCAGTACCGATATTCAGCAGCTGATTCAAATAATAATATCTATTTTGATATATCCGACTATACAGAACCAGTTGTAGTAAAATATAAGGTTAATTTTGCGGAGCTGACTAAATAATATTCGATGAGCGCAAATTAAAGACAGAAAATTTGAGATAATAATATAAAAAGAATGGAACGCGGATAGGCCTCGGTGTAAATCCGTGTTATCCGTGTTCTGTTGTAGTTAAGTATCTCTCCTCAAAAATATTCCCGATTCCTAAAATTTTATTTGGATCCAGTGACAGCTTCAACTTTGCCATTTGTTTTATGTTTTCTTCACCAAACATTTTAAGCAAATAACCACGTTTCAACTTTCCTATTCCGTGCTCCGCAGAAACAGTTCCATGCAAGCAAATAGCTTTCTCGCATATCAATGTGTAAAAAGTTTTTGCCAGGTGGTGTTCCTTCTGATCTTTAGGAAGCATATTCAGGTGAATATGCGAATCACCAAAGTGACCATAGATTACAAAATCCAGATCGGTTTTTTCTACTTCGCGCCGTATCCATTTGTAAAACTCAATAAACTTTTCATCAGGAACGGCTATATCCGTTCCAACCTTTGTAATATTTTTTCTGCTGATATAATCACTCACTTTCCAGGAAACAGCGTGGCGGAAATCTTTGAACTTTTCAATATCGTTTTTATTTGAAGCAATCCATGCGGTTTCTTCATCGCCGTTGAATTCAGTGATCAACTCCATCCACAATCCAAAAATCGCCTCTTCATTTTCCGGAGTAAATTCCTGCTCAAACCAAACAGCCGCCTGCGCTTCTTTGGGAATCTGCGGATACTGTTCTATTAGAAATTTCAGAGTATAATGATCAAAGAATTCCAAACCCCGCGCATCAATTTCATTTTCCAGCTTATCATTTCGTGTTTGATAACTTAGTTTTCTTGCTTCAGTTAAAAAGTTTAATGCATCATTTTCATTCTTAAAAAAGATAACTGCCGAAATTATATTTTGAGGTAAATCTAAAAGCTTAAGTTTTATCTCAGTAATAATTCCAAGCGTCCCCTCGCTTCCAATAAAAAGATCAATTGCGTCCATATTTTTGTTGCAGAAATATCCAGCAGCATGTTTGGTCTCCGGCATTTTGTAATTAGGAATTTCCAATTTGATTATTTTACCTGATCCACATTTTAATTCAAGTAAATATTCATTAGCAATATTTTTACCGCGCTCAAGTCTAATTAATTCTCCATTCGGAAGAACGATCCGTAATTCAAGAACATAATCCCGCGTAGGTCCGTACTTAAAAGTTTTTGCGCCTGATGCGTTTGTTGCAACCGTAGCTCCGATAAAACAGTTTCTTTCTGTTGGATCAGGTGGATAAAATAGATTTTTGCTTTCAACTTCTTCCTGAAATTCTTTTAATATTACCGCTGGCTGAACTACAGCAGTTTTTTCTTCTACATTAATTTTAATAATCTTATTCAGTTTTTCTGTTGAAATAACAATTCCACCTTCCGGTACACGGGCGCCGGTTAAACCAGTTCCGTTTCCAGCAACTGTAATATGAGTTTTCTTTTCGTTTGCTTCTTTAACTATTTGTACAATCTCCTCCTCAGTTTCCGGAAAGTAAACCGCAGCACAAAATCCTTTAACATTTGCTGCATCAACCAGATAGTTCTGGATTTCATCAGGAGAAGTTTTTATAATCATACCAACCTTTATTTTTAATAAGTGAAAAGGAGTAACTTCCAATTTCAAATTACGAATTACGAATTACTAATTACGGATTACGGATTACTAAGTTGAACAGATATAACTTTAATAAAAATCGTAATTCGTAATTCCAAATTCATAATTTATTCAACCGGTTTCCCATGTTTCTTCATTATTTCTTTCCAGGATTCCAGTTCAAGCTGCTCAGATTCATCAATCAACATGATAGGAATATCATCTTCTATTCTATATCGCCTTCTCGTTGCTTTATCAACAGAAACTAAAAAGTTGCCATCCAAAACTAAATCAGCTTTAGTCTCCGGGCAACAAAGAATATCCAGCAGTTCTTTGCTAATCATTATCACTCCAAATTTTTACTTAAGACAAATTTAATACTTATTTCTAAAAACAAAAATTTTACTTATAGTTAGAAGTAAAAAATATTAAAAATGAGTTATAGATTAACACCAAGAATAAAAATTTGCTGTATTAGCAGCATTGATGAAGCAACAAGTGCAATCCGAAACAGAGTTTCTGCTATTGGTCTTGTATCGGAAATGCCAAGTGGTCCTGGTGTAATCTCCGAAGAAATAATTTTAGAAATTGCCAAAATTATTCCTCCTGGAGTTTCATCTTTCCTATTAACAAGCAAGCAAAATGTTGAAGATATTATTTTACAGCAGAGAAAATGCAAAACAAATACAATTCAACTTTGCGATACACTTTTGCCAGAACAGCATTTAGAACTACGCAGAGCATTGCCGGGAATTTCAATTGTTCAGGTAGTTCATGTAACAGGTGAAGAATCTATTAAAGAAGCAATTGAGTTATCTAAAAATACAAACGGATTGTTACTGGATTCTGGAAACCAGTCTTTGCAGATAAAAGAATTAGGTGGAACAGGAAGAGTGCACAATTGGATAATTAGTAAAGAAATTGTTAAACGGGTTAATGTTCCGGTTTTTCTTGCAGGAGGATTAAATCCATCCAATGTAAAAGAAGCAATCAGAATCGTTCAACCATTTGGAGTGGATATTTGCAGTGGTGTAAGAACAGATGGAAAACTTGATGAGAAAAAATTAAAGCAGTTTGTAAATAACGTATTGAATTGGATGGATGAATAGTTTTTTAGTTGCTTTGTTCTTTAGGAAGTGTAAAACAAAATGTGCTTCCTTTCATAAATTCACTTTCTACCCAAATCTTTCCTCCGTTGGATTCTATAAAATCTTTACATAGTATCAAACCTAATCCTGTTCCTGTTTCACCCGCTGTTCCCTTTCTATTTGTACTTACTTCTATTCTAAATAATTTTTCAAGATCTTCTTTTCGTATTCCCATTCCGCTGTCTTTTATTTCTATAATAATTTCTTTTTCTCTATCCCGGCTGTTTATTTCTATTATACCACCCGGGTTGGTAAACTTAATTGCATTAGAAAGTAAATTTCGAATTACCGTTATAGTTGTATATTGATCGGCAAATACCGGTGTGTTTTCCTTTATTGTTGAATTTATTTTAATGTTTTTGGAAACTGACTGCTGGCTTAATAGATCAAGGCATTCGTATATAGAACTGGAAATATCAAAGGTTTTCTTTTCCAGCTTAATTCTTCCTGTCTGACTTCTTGCCCACAACAAAAGATTTTCTAATAAATTATGAGCTGCTTCAGATGACTTAAGAATTATTTCTAAAAATTGTAAAAGCTCTTTTTTCTCGAAGCTTTCAAAATCACTAACGATCAATTTCGAAGAATTAATAATGGAGTTAAACGGATTCTTCAGATCGTGTGCAATTATAGAAAAGAATTTATCCTTTGTTGAATTAAGTTGCTGCAATTTTGAATTCAGCTCATTGAGCTGGATATTTGTTTTCTTTTTCTGACGGTATCCCCAATATATTAATACTGCAATTACCCCAAGGAAAAATAGAACTACACTTAAAATTTGATTAAAGAATTTTTGCTTGTCGAGCTCTATTTCCTGTAATCTCTCCATCCTTTCAATTTTATTATCAAGCTCAAGTTTGTTTAACCTTTTCATCTTCTCATCGTTTTTAAGACTATCATCAGCCGCTTTAAGCATTGTTAAATATGTAAATGCTTTTTTATAATTACCCAATTGCTGATAACTACTTTGCAAAATATTGGCAGCAATAGAAATATTATCTAATGATTTAATTTGTTGGGCATTCTCAATAGCAATTTCTGCGTGTTTTATTGCTGCTTTCAAGTCTCCCTTTTCTTTATAAGTTGTGGCAATACCTGTTTCAACATTGGCAATACCTTTTGGTTGAGCTTGTAATTTATAAAAAGCCAAAGCTCTGGAATAATAAGATAATGCATTAGGGTAATCTTTTAGTTCATGATACACCCTACCAATGTTAAATAAAGAATTAGCTTCTGATTTTGTATTACCTATTTCATGATTTATCCTTAGCGCTTCATTAAAGTACTCCATTGCCTTATCATATTTCTTCATCATCCGATAAACATCACCAATGTTGTCTTTAGTAATTCCAATCCCAGATTTGCTTCCAGTTTCAATTCTTACCTGGAGTGCTTTGTTCAAATAATCTAATGCAACGTCGTAATTCTTAAGTGCCATATGAACCAGTGCAATGTTATTGTAAGAAGTTGCAATTTTGGTTTTATCACCAAATTCCTCTCTTAGTTTAAGTGCTTGTAAATGGTATTCAACGGCAATTAAATAATCGCCCTGATAGTAATTTATTATGCCCAAAACATTAAGCGAGCTGGCTGTGCCTATTTTGTCCCCAATTTCTTTGCGCATTTGCAAGGCTATTTTGGTATTCTCAATAGCTTTTTGATTATTTAAACCGACATAACTATATCCAACATTACCGTAGGCTGCTGCTAATCCTTTTTTATAATTTATTTGTTTCGCTAGCTCAATTCCTTCATAAGCATAATCAATGGCTCGTTTGGTATTTATATATTGATAGATATCTGATAATTGATTTAGTAAATCAACTTTTTTTGTGCCGGATAAATTATTTATTTGCTTCTCAAGACTATCGGCAACATTTTGCTGACCAGGTATACCCTGGTAAATGAAGAAAAAATAGATTAGAAAAGTTATTGGTAGAATTTTCATCGTTATATCATTTAAGATGGGATATAAAATCCTTTATCTATCTCCTTTGAACTATTTATATAAATGTTAGGATGAAAACAAAACTAAGCGCATTACAAATAAAATACAAGTTGGTTACAGGAGTAAATTTATATATTGTACTATCAGCGATGTTTAACCATCTATTAATTTTAATCCAGCAAGCATCGTCTGATTGTTAACCTACCACCAGCAGCAAATATTTTAATTGCTTCGGACGCTTTATAAGGATTCCCACCGGATGGAGGAACAACCGAACCGCCTGATTCTAAATAATAAAGTTGAGAGTTTATTTCCACAACTATTCCAAAATGTCCTGGTCTTCCAACCAAATCCCCGGCTTGAAGTTTATTAATTTGTTCAGCATTTAATGAACCACCTTTAGGAATAGAAGATATTTCTCTTCCAAGTGTTGCAAGTTCCTGTGTCTCCAATCTAAAATTATTGCTTGTTTCTTCTCTTCCTCCAATATCTTTTACGTTTGAGGACTTGCAGTAAAGCTCAAATCCTTTTGAAGAAAAAACAGCTTGTTCTGGTTTTAATAATCCAAAGTAAACTGCCAACTCATATGGCATGGCTGAAAAGCCGGAACAATCCAGTCCATAACTTTTATTATATCTGATGCTTTCAATTTGCGGATCATCCAGATCCATAATATCACCAGACCAGCGATAAAAATCTTTTCCAAAATAAGTTTGAAAGATTTCGTGACCAAAAAGAGCAAGAGCATTTATCATCTGAGATGGCTTCATTTTCTTAAGAGTATCAATGTATGGAACAACTACCGGTGAAATAATTTCTTCGAGAAATATTTTGTTATGGGTTGGATACCCAGTTAACTTTTTTCCATCCTTATCAACAGTAATAAGTTCGGAATTTATATCAGCATTAAATTTTATCAATTGTTCTTTTGTTGGAAGAGGAATTTTGATCAATCGGTTAAAAGAATTGTAACTAATAGAAAATTCTCTTGATACTTTACTTGACGAACAAGAGAAAAAAACAAATGAAATAGAAACGATGGCAATTGTTCTAACTATGAATTTCATAAACAAACTGTAATTGTTAATCGGAAATTTCAGTATCATTTGTTAAAAATGTTCTTCATCAAAAAACAAGTTAACATGATTAAGTCCGGTAATGGTTTTTAATTCTTTAATAAACCCGGCATTCTCATCCTTTTGTTTTAAGTGAACATAAAACGAGAGTTCAAGCCCGTCTCCATTTCCAAGAGATTTTATATTTATCAACTTATGACTCTTACAATATTTTTTAAGTACGGCAAGATACGGTGCATCATTACTTTCGTCGGCACCGGCATAATAAAACTGCAAAAGATATTCTTCTCTTGAAGAGGATATGATACTTGTTTTGGTAAGAACTATCAGCACAATTCCAATAAAGATTGTACCACCAATTGCTACTGCAAATAATCCAACTCCGGCAGCCAATCCAATTGCGAGGGAAAAGAAAATAAACATTATGTCCAACGGCTCTTTAACCGCCGTTCTAAATCTGATTATTGACATCGCTCCAACCAAGCCGAACGCTCTTGCCAGATTATTGCCAATTACCATAATTACAACCGAAGTAATCATTGTTAATAGGATAAGAGAATTTAGAAATGAATTTGTATATCCTGATCCCCGGTAAGTTATTTTGTAAAAAAAGCCAATCATCAAACCACAGATTAAAGCAACTGTTAAGTTTACTAAAACATCAGAAAATGAAAGAGAAAAATTGAAAATGTTTTGAAAGTCTCGCGGCATTTTTAAACAGCTTCCTTGCGATAAACCTGTTGGTTCCAAACAGGGTTGGTAAATACAAATTTTCTTGAATTTACAGCCGAACCAAATTGCTTATCCGCATCAATACAAATTTGATATTTAGATACTGCCAGACGCAGCAATCCAAGCCGGTTGATTATATCCTGTATATGCTCGGAGTAACCCTTATAAAATTTTATTTCGAAAACAAAATGCTTTGGCATTGCTGGTTTCAATATACTTTCGTCATATAAGGAAGCAAAAGTTGGGAACGAGTGATACCGCAAATTCTTATCAAATGTAATTCTAATGTTCGAATCGAATTTAGAAAAAAATGCTTCACGATTATATACAACAAGAGTAACCGGTCTTAATAAGTTTTTGTGAATATGAAAGAAAAATCTTTTGGCATTATCTATTGCATCACTATCTTTTAGAATTATGTACCTATCAATATCTCCGGTATAAAAAAGCTCCTCAAGATTTTCATAAAGCAGCGGTGACCGGTGTTTGTCTATATAATTTTCCAGCTTCCGCTTAATTTCCAGATAAATAATATTGCTGGAATTCATTTCATTATAACCACGTATGCGAATCTTCTTTCTGTTTTTTAAGCCTTCAATTTTTTCATGATAATAATCGAGCCTCAAGGTATCGTAGTAAATACTTCTTACAGTATATTCCTTTTGCGGGCGGATGTTTGCATATTTATCAAGCTGTACATAAGGTTCTAATTCTGAACGCAGATCATCAAGAATTTCTTTGGGAGCCAAATATTTATATTCTCTTCGCAGCATATTCATCAACCTAAAATCGATTTGAACATTCTTCTTAAATATTCAATCGGTCTAACCGGGTCACATTCAATTGAACATTGTATCATCAAACCAGGCAGAAGATCTATTAGTTTGGAATTTAACTGCGCTGTAACTAAAAATAATTGCCCGCCATTTAATTGATGAATTGATTTATCTATTCTTATGAGTGTTGCGTCCTGCTTGATCCCGGAATCGGGTGGTTTTAGATAAACTTTTTGATTGATAGCAATGTAATTTCTATCCTCCCATTTAACCGGAATAAGAACAATATATTCAGTAGTATCTGCTACAATTAAAAGCGTATCACCATCCATTGCTCTGCTAGCAACACCGGATATTTGAGAAATTAATATATAATCATTGAATCTTTTTTGAAGGATGGATATTTCTTTCTGCAGCGAAATGATTTGCGACCGTATAAAATCAACCTGCTCCTTCTTTACGCCCGTTTGTACAGATTGAAGATGAGCTTCGGCAATTGAAATATTTATTTCGTTCAACTCAGAAGTTCCTTTGGAAACCTCATATTCTTCCTCAGAAACCAACTTCTTTTGATAGAGAGCTTCCAGACGCTGAAAAACTTTCTTCTGCTCTACCGCTTGTTTTTTCATGAATTCAAGACGTTCTTTTTCTTCTTTTATAACCGATTGCTTTTCTCCGGTTTCGTATGTAGCTAACGATGCTTTTGCAACTTCAAGCTCACCCTTTAATTGAACGAACTGTCGCTCGATTTCATTTGAATAAATGGAAGCTACTGTATCAGTAAAATTTATTGCAGAACCGTTGGCTATATTTGGTCTAAGCGAAAATTGAATTGCATCTCCACGTTCGAACTGCGAAACAGAATAGTTTCTGCTTACTCCTAATTTATTATCTTTTAAAACTGTAATAAGCCGCCCATCTGCTCCCCTGGAAACAATCCACTCTTTTGAAGAAAGGATTTTACCTGGAGATTTTATTGAGTATGGAATTTTTATTGGAAGCAACAGGATTATTGTAATAACAACTAAAATAATGATCCAGGTAAGAGCAGCTTTTGAGTTATTAAAAATGTTCATTTCTTCGCCGTTTAGGACTTATCCGGTTTTAATTCACATACTAAAGACATCTTAAATTTCAATTTGAATCATTCCGAACAACTGTTTCACCCCCAACCAGATTAAGAAAATTTATTTAATTAAATCAATATTGGTTGATTAAAATCGCTTCCAAATATAAGAAAATTTATTTCTTATTATCGAATCAACCACCAAAAAATTGAAAAATGATTTTCCGAGAATATCCTTGTTTTTCACCCAAATTCTATTTTAGGATAATGGATTATTCTTTTTGAATTCTGAAAAAAATGAATGTGAGAAACTGTATTACTTTGCTAAGATTTGTAAGTTATTAGAAGGGAAGGAGTTTTATTAATATTTCCAACTTCCAAGCTCTCATAGATCAATTGCCAGCGACTGAAATCTAAATAATTCCATTATTACCTTCAAAATTATTTGTTAGTCAGCTCTATTTACATTTGAAATCAAATCCAATATTTTAATACCTGATTAAAAAAAACAGAAGCAACCAAAATGAGCAATACTCCACTTACTAAAAAAGCCGCAGAATTTGTGACTGAGCTATTTAAAAACAAGTTGTCAGAAAAAATTGTTTATCATAATATTGATCACACTTTTGAAGTTGCAGATACTTGTAAAAAACTGGCGTCAATTTACAAGCTGAATAATTCAGAAATGGAAATTGTACTGCTTGCATGCTGGTTCCACGATACTGGCTACATAGAAAAGCGGGAAGGACACGAACTAATAAGCGCCGGCATAGCCGAAAAATTTCTTGGGGCGCAAAACTTTCCGAAGGAAAAAATTGAAAAGGTGAAAAGTTGTATTCTTGCTACCTCCATACCGCAAAATCCAAAAGACATTTTAGAGGAGATTGTTTGCGATTCGGATCTAAGCCATTTTGGAAAGAAAAATTTCTTTAACCGGTCAAATCTTCTTAGGCTTGAATTTGAACAAGTAAATGAAACTATATATTCTGATTTTGAATGGATTAAAAAAGGTCTGGATATAATGTTTGCAAATCCATTCCATACAAAGGCAGCAAAAGATGAATTTGGGGAACAGCGTACTGAAAATCTTTTAATGCTTCAGAAAAAATTGCGGAAGAAAAGCATTGTGCAGGATACTGAATCATCGGCATTTGAAATGCAAAAAGAAAAATTTGAACTAAAAAAAGAAAAACAACAAAAACCAGAACGCGGCATTGAAACAATGTTCAGATTGACTTCTAGCAATCACCTCCGTCTTAGCAGTATGGCAGATGAAAAAGCTCATATTATGATAAACGTAAACACAATTTTAATTTCACTGGTAATTACCATCCTTGTACGCAAATTAGATTCTAATCCACATTTGATTATCCCAACATTCCTGCTTCTTTCGGTAAGCCTTTTAACCATTGTTTTTGCAACTTTAGCAACAAAACCTAAGGTTACTTCCGGAACATTTACCACAGACGATATAAAAGAAAAACGGGTTAACTTACTTTTTTTTGGAAACTTCTTTAAAATGAAACTTGATGATTTTGAGTGGGGAATGAAATCGATGATGAACGATAGGGATTTTCTTTATGGCAGCATGATTAAAGATTTTTATTATCTTGGTAAAGTGCTGGGACAAAAATACAAACACCTAAGAATCTGTTACAATATTTTTATGTACGGAATGATTTTAGCCATCCTCGCTTTTGCCATTGCAATTATTTTTGCCCCCTATCAAACCACAATTAATATTATTGACTAACAAACAAAAAAAAGGATTGAATGAAAACATTATTATTAGTTCGGCACGCAAAATCAAGCTGGAAAGAAAGTGAATTGGATGACAAGGATCGCCCACTGAATAAACGAGGTGAACACGATGCTCCGATTATTGGCAAACTCTTAATGAAAAGAAAAATTATTCCTGATCTAATAATTACAAGCCCCGCTGTTAGGGCGTTAACCACGGCAGAAATTATTGCAAACGAGTTAGATTATTCAAAGAAAAAAATCATTATAAATGACGATGTTTATCTGGCAAGCACACGAGAGTTGATTGATGTTATAAGTGATATTAAACATGAAATAAAAACAGTAATGCTATTTGGACATAATCCCGGCATTACAGATTTTCTAAATCATCTTTGTATAGATAAAGTTGATAATATGCCCACTTGCAGTGTTGCCTGTATTGAATTTGAAATTGACTCCTGGAACAATGTAAAAAATTCAAAAGGTAAATTGAAATTCTTTGAGCATCCAAAGAAATATTTGGCTTAAAATTGATTTGTAAAATTATAATGAGTCTGATTCTTTTTAAAACGTAAATCCATAAACCGCATACACGCCCCAATCCTCTGGCGCTTTTGCATAAGATAAACTAAAAGTATAATCGCTGTTAATGAAAGAAGCCCAAACTCCACCACCAAATGCTGTGTGCCATTTCCTGGAAGCATCACCAGATTGAAAAACTCTTCCCGATTCAGTAAAACTTGTTATTCCAAAAACTCCTGGAACAACAAAATTAAATTTGGTAAGAAGGATCCTCAATTCAGCGTTGGCTTCAACTTCGGCATCACCGGCAAATCTCTGGCGGTCAAATCCACGCACCGATTCCGAACCGCCAAGAAATGCTGCTTCATAAAACGGAAAATTTCCCCAAACTTTTTCACCTTTAAATCTGAAAGCAAAAACAGATTTGAAAATTGTATTTACCGGAATATAAAAACGGGAATCCAAAATTCCCCGCGCATATTTACTTTGATTCTTAAACAGATCGGGTGTAAAAGAACTTTTTAGATTTATCCAAAATCCTTTTGTGGGGACAATTGAATTATCACACTTATTTAAAAGCAGTTCAGCTTTTAATCCCAAAGATGTTATTGCCTTTATGCCATAAGGTTTAAGCGCCATTATAAACTTATCTCCGCTGGAAACTACTTGCGAGTATTTTAGTTGATAAGCAACCGTTAGCGAAAAATTTTGGGCTAACTCAAACTCCAGCGATGGTTGACAAATTAATTCCAAATATTCAAGCTTATAATAACCTTTCTTTGCAAGCAGAACGTTACGAGGTGACTCATTTCCAAATCCATAAAAATTTGTAATTGTAAGTTCCGATTTCCGAAGATGAATACTAAGCTTTGAGCTTTTTACTAAATTATAAAAGTCGGCTTTGTAATCGGCAAAGTAACTCTTAATCTTAGGAGCAAAGCCTAGCAGAAATTGCATTCTGAAAATATAAGGTGATGTTCTAAAGCCAAACTTATAAAGAATCGGACCTGCTCCAAAAGTAATTCCAACATTGTTGTTGTAATTTGCATATGGACCTAATTTCCAATCGTATCCCCAATCCCTAACCGGCGGTTCATATTTTTCTGTTTCATTTTTAGGTTCAGGAAATTTGTCGCGGATAACTTTAGTATTTGCACCTTCTACAATTTCGGTTTTCATTCCATCATCATAAAAAACTGTTAATTTTTCAGGAACGCAGATGAATGGTAGAATGCTAAACAAATAACCATCCACTTCTGAGCTATCAATCAATTTATCTTTTCCTTCCCCACCAATGATGCGTACAAGAATGCTATTTTCAACTTTACCTTTTACAACTGCAATATCATCTCCGCCAAGTAAATAGATCCGCAGTTCTTCCGTTTCATTGCAGTTATAAATTCTATGGAAGAATGGTTCTTCTTCCCTGTCGTCCGATTTTTTATTCCTATTGAAAAATAAAACTTCAACTTGATTATCATTCTCACGATTTACTTCTAAGAATTCTGATTTGTTGCTTCCACGTATATCAACATATGATGAATTAAGATCGTAGTATTCATCTGAGGCATTCTTCAGTTTATCTCGTCTGATTTTTAATGTTTCTATTAATTCTTTACCTGCGATTGAAAAATATTCTACTGGTAAACAACTAACCGACTTTTCCAAAACATCATCCATCAGCTTTGAAATTACAAAATTGGTTACAGAATCCCATTGAGCTTTTGTAATTGAACTAAGTAGTCTTCTGTCAAGAAATCTTCCGGACCAGGTCAAATCTTCAATTTCCGGATAATTATTACTAAATCCTTCCAACTGAGGAACGGCAAGTTCGGCAATCCATGGAAGGAATCCATCAAATTTGGAAAATGCCTGATCTCTATCCTTTGGAATCGGATACCATAATTTTTTATTCCCCAGTTTATATCTTGCCCAATTCCATTGACCGGTGTGTCTATCCCAATCACTCAGAAACATATCCATTAATCTTGCTTTAAGATAATCCGTTGCTGCAACCTGGTTATCATTATCTTTTTCCAATTCCTCAAAAAAATTAAAAGTATTTTTAATTTTTTCTGCCCCACCGAATGCTACAGAATCATCAGCTTCTGGTTTTTCCTCAATCATTCCAAGAACATTAGCAAATTCGTTTTTAAATTCTCCCAGCTTTTCATCTTCTGGCATAACCACTACTTTTGGCTGAGCATTTAAAACCCCAACTGCACTTATTATTGGCGCCGCTATAACTGCCGATAAAGGGTTTGCCGAACTTATCTGATCCTGCACCACATTGGCAACTAACGATTCCTGTAGCTCTTTTGGCAGCACAGCTTTGGGATCTTTGTTGATTGAGCGGAATTTATAATATCTTCCATCATTACCCTTAAGATGAAGCGTTTTGGTTTGAAAGCCACCGCCTTTTTTGAGCGGAACTAATCCACCAGCAAATGAATTTAAATCGAGAACCTCAACTTTAATAGGAGTTGTCCACATCTTCCGCCAATGTTCTCCAAAGAATATTTTGTGCAACCAACCCGCATTATATTCCGGACCGGGGGTAACATTAACAATTTTAGGATTTGTATTAATTGTATCTTTGGATTGAGAGAATGATTCCAGATTTAGAAATATTGAAACGAAAAGTAAAATGAAAAGAAATTTTAATAGAATGCTCTCCATCATTTTTCCATACTATACTTTGTAATCTGTCCAAATTGTTTACCTTCGTCACTAATGAATAATGAATTATCCGGAGCGAAGGCAATTCCTTCCGGCTGATTGTGCTTATGTTTAATAAGCTTAGCCAGGTTTATAATTTTACCATCGCGTGATACTTCAATTAGTGATTGATCCCGTGCCGATATAATAAAGAAAGTTCCACTTATTGGATGACGCCGAATACCAGATGGACGAAAATTATTGATCTCAAGTTTTTGCGTGATGTAATCGACCGGAAGAACAAACCGTGGTTTTTTATTAAGCTTATTTGAAGTAAGAGAAAATGAATACACAGTTCTGTAATTACCATAACCAGGTCCCGGAAAATCCTTGCATGCAAGCAATAATGAATTTGTTTCAGGATCGTAACATAACCCTTCAATGTTATAGCTTTCAGTTAAACCGGTATCATACTTTTTGAAATCCACATAACTGTTGTTTTTCCCTTCCGTAAATTCAACTAAATAACCATTGCTTGTTACAAGAAAAAACTTTTTGTCAACTATTTCAATTTCTTCAAAGTCGGCTCGTAAAGGTTTTCTACCTACAGAAAATGATTTTACTATGCTCCCTGAATTAAAATCAATTTGATATACAATTCCTTTATTATCGTTATGAGCAAATAATCTTCCATCCTTAGTGAAAGCCATTCCGGAAATTTCTTTTAACTCCTTTGGCAAACTGATAACTTGAACTTTTTTATTCTGGACATTATACCAGGATAATGCTGATTGATCATCCTTTATTGGAAGGCAGGCAAGTAAAAATAGAAGGGCAGCAACAAGTATTATTTTAATTTTCATAATTTTTTTGTTAAAAGTATAGGATTAAAAATAGAAAATCAACGGCTGGAAGTAGTTAATTACATAACCCGGCAAGCCGTAATGGATGATGGAAGATGTTTGACCTGCCTGCCGGCAAGAGTCTGTTGCAGAACAGAAGAAGTGGCAGAATAATTGCGATAAGAAAGGAGAAATAAAACAGAGTGAAAAAAGAATGTTGGGAAGAAAGAAATTTGAGCCAAAATTAATGTATGCAGTTAGTCTGGAGGACTTGGTACC
>JAPLFH010000035.1 GCA_026390815.1 Ignavibacteriales bacterium
CCCGTGGCTGTCGTATAAGAAAATGAACTCATTAAATAATCTGTGTACAGTTCTAAGAGTTCTTTTTTCATCGCATACCTCTGATTTTTGTCACCAGAAATTTAATACCTTTCTTTCTCTTTGCGTAAGGTGAGTTATTAAATTAGTTTTTGAATCTTAAATGTCGATTACCCAGCAAGTGTAAAATACTAGAAATTGCTTAATTGCTAAATTACTTTTACAAAACATTCATAGAATTAACAATTCCGAAATAAACAATTTATCAATGCAACAATTAAACAATGTATCAATAGCGCTTTGGCAATGGACTTGAACTTACCATTTCTTATTCAACAAACTTTTAACTTTAAACAGAGAACTTGTTTTTTACATATTTTATTTTGATTTTGCGGCAGTAATTTGAGATGACTTTATCTTCTTGTTAGAAAATAAAGCCGAACATTTCAGTTCCTTCTAATCAGAGTATAATTAAAAACTCTTTTATGTTTAAGAAAATGAAAACCAGAATTATGTTACATCAAATCAAAAAAAATTTTGTTTTGTTGGTAATAATATTGTGTACTACAAATCTCATCTTTGCTCAGAAAGGTAAGATTTCCGGAAAAATTCTTGATGATAGAACCAGTGAAACATTAATTAGTGCAAACATTGTTCTTGAAGGAACAAATCTCGGTGCAACTTCAGATGTTGATGGTCGTTATACAATCCTTAATATCAGTCCAGGAAAATATTCGGTTACAGCAAGTATGATTGGTTATGGTAAACTTACAAAATCCCAGGTTGAAGTTTTTATTGATAGAACAACTGATGTAAGTTTCCGGCTCAAAGATGTTTCAATTCAGTTTCAACAGGTTACAATTGTTGCGGAAAAACCAAAAATAATAAAAGATCAAACTTCTACTGCAAACACTATGGATGATGAACAGATTAAAGCAGCGCCTATTGAAGGATTACGAGGCGCATTGGACTTGTCTTCCAGTTTTCAGAAAGATGATAAGGGGAATTACTCGGTTAGAGGATCCGGTTCTTACGAAATTAATTTTCAGGTAAATGGAATTTCACAATCACAATCCATAACAAGCGCTCCTGCAGGTGGAGCGGGTGTTGATAAAGCAGACAATTCTTATAAGTATGATGTCAATCCTCTTGCAGTTCAGCAGGTGCAGGTTATATCCGGTGGCTTCTCGGCTGAATATGGAAATGCACAAGCTGGGATTGTTAAAGTTGCTTTAAAGGAAGGTACACCAAAATTCAGCGGTGAAGTAAGATTTGAATATCGCCCTGAAGGACAATATCATTTTGGAAATTATTTATATGATCCTTCAACAAATTTTGAATGGAAAACCTGGGGACAATTAAATTACTGGACAGATAGAATGTATAATAATGTCGGTAGCCCACTTTATGATTTAAATAGAAATCTGTTTGAAAAAATAAAATCGGGGAAAGGTACATCCGCAGATACCGCTTTAGCCAACCGCACGATGGAATGGGCTCATAACCTGTGGCTTAATAATCATACTCCTTCTGAAGAAAATCAGCTTGGTGTTTATGATTACAGGCAACATTCTTACAAGCGTTTTATGTTTGGATTTGGCGGACCATTGGGGAAGAATCCTGATCTACTAAAATTTTACTTTGCTGGTGAGTACAGAAATAAACCAACACGTTTGCCAACTCCTGAACGGGATCAGGTTTATCAATATTATACTTTAACTTTAACATACCAGCCTTTTACTGCACACAAATTTAAATTTATGGGTGCACTGCAAAAATACCGAGGTGGTTTATGGTCTGGCTCCGATGATATTCGCTGGGCTGGAATTCCGTTTGTACCTGGCGGCTCTTCTTCCAAATATCGTGTAACAACAGACCCGGTTAGAAGTGAACAAACTATTACACAAAGTCTTAGCTGGATTTATACAATTAGTACAAGCTCCTTTTTAGAAACAATAATTAATAATCAGCAGGAAAGATTTGAAATTCCTTATGTTACTGCACCCAGTTATGATCTGGAAGCTGATCGTGCAGATAGTTTAACTGATCCGCGTGGGTTTGTGCTGCCAAGAGGATTATGGTATGATTCAGAATACACGCAACCATTTAGTTTCAGCTCAATTTATTATCAGGATTCCAGGAACAACCATTGGGGAGCAACAATTGATTACACAAATCAAATTACCAATTCCAATTTATTAAAAGCAGGATTTAAATTTTATTACTGGGACTTGATGAACAATGCGGTGAATTCAAGTTTTCAGGCAAACACTTATGTTACGCGTTCAGGTTTTGCAGAATTTTATCGTGCTTATCCTTATAATGTTGCCGCATATATTCAGGATAAAATGGAATATGAAGGGATGATTGCTAATGTTGGAGTAAGAGTAGAAACTTATAATTTCCAGCAAGGTGTTTCATACGATCAATTTGATCCGTTTTATCCGGGCACTGGTGCCGAACCTTTTGTTGGAGTTCCGACTACAACTTCAAGCGAATCTAAATATATTGTTCTACCAAGAATCGGAATTTCTTTTCCAATCGGGGAAAACACTGCATTCAGAATTCAATATGGTCACTTTGCATCAATGCCCAGTTTTGCCCAGGCGTATTCGCAAAGAACAAATGCAGGATGGAATAACATTGGTAATCCAAATCTGGATTACAAGAAAACAATTCAATATGAATTCGGGTTACAGCAGGTTCTGGATGATAGAAACCGTATTGATATTTCAATTTATTATAACGATAGAGTAACACAAATTGGTACCCAGAGAATTGCCGCCATAACCGGTAACCACAACACAACCAATGTTGGATATTTACCGGACAACACTCCATTATATCCTTACACATCTTTTGCAAATAATGGATTTGGATCAACTGTTGGAATAGAAATTATTTTTGAAAAAGTTGGTGTGGGCAATTGGGGTTACCGGCTAAGCTATAATATTTCCCAAACTACTGATGGCAACTTTGGAGCCTCAATTGTATATCCTGGTGGTTTACGATATGAACGGAGAGATTTTACCGGTGAGTATGTTTCATACAATGATCGTACCCATAACTTCAGAGGTTATCTTCAATATCAATTCAAAGAGGAAGATGGTCCCGAGATTTTTGGAATAAATCTTTTAAGCAATTCTTTATTTGGATTAACTTATACAGCGCAATCAGGAACACCATTTACTTATATAACAGAGTTTAATCAAAAATCGCAGCTTGCAATAAGGAATAACCGGCGCTATCCTCTGGAATCCAACTTCGATTTTAATTTCCAGAAAACTTTTAAATCTTATGGAATGAATTTGATTTTAGGTATAAGAGTTATGAATTTGTTCAACAATAAAATATTAACTCCAATGGATACAGAAGACGATTTAAATAATTGGATAAACGATACAATTACGATGGATGATCCGGCTGATAAACCGGATAGAAAATCGTACAGAATTGCTTCGTTCAAGACGTACAAGAATATACCAAGACAAATATTCTTTTCACTTGGAGTAGGATTTTAGGAAGCAATAAATAATAAACAATTATCAATCCACTATTTTTTTTGTTTGAATTTGTTTTTTGAAACTTGTTTGTCTTTTGGTCTCGCATTGCGGGATTGATCTTTGGAATTTAAAATAAATAATATCATTACTATGATTAGAAAATTTCTAATATTGATTTTACTTTCAGCCACAAATTTTGCACAGGTTGATGCTCCTTCTCAGTTTTTTAACAGGGGAAAACTTTGGCAAAGCGTTTATACTGCTAAGAATGGTCCTAAATATAATGCTTGGTCTAGATCAGGTGTTGGGCTGGATTGGCCTGGCTTTGACGCAAGCTGGATCGTTGAAGATATTGGTGGTGCGCCATCTTATTTAGTTACAGGTGGGCTTTATATCGGATGCAAAAAAACCAACGATAGTGTTTTGGTTGCTGATGATTGGAGCATGTATGGCGAAGTATCCGCCGATCAGGGATCAAAATATTTATTGACAAAGCACACCCATCTTTTTAAGAACGGAGAAAATTTCTGGCTGCAGAAAAATCCAAATATGGGAGAAGAAGTAATACAATCTATTTGGGAATATAATGTTGGTTACACTCCAAGTTATGGTGTTGAACGGCAGCTTCCAATCAGAGTTACTAAAACTTCTCAGAACTGGAGCGGTTCCAAGCGGGATGAAAATTATATTATTCATGAATATGTTATTAAGAATATCTCCAAAGAAATTAAAGACCACCTCGATCCGGTAATTGATGCAAAGAGAATTAAGGCAATTGCTGATACGTTAAAAGATTTTTATGCTCTTCTGAATTATGCAATGCATTGCAACTCGCGGGCTTGGGCTGTTAACTTTCCAACTGAACCACCGGGCGCCAAAAATACCTGGTTCTTTTACGAAGCTAATAACAATCTGATTTATGGTAAAGCTGATGATTACAAGAAGACTACAACAACTGAAGTACCATTCGGCTATTCAAAAACACAAGGTATAATTAAAGATGGTGTACCGCAGGGAGAATATCTTGCACCCGGATTTGTAGGTGTAACATTACTTTACTCTTCACCAAATAAGCAGGGGCAGACAACAAAAATTGTTAAATATGGATGGGCTGCTGGTGATCCATCTTATGATCCGGGAGGTGCTTTTGTAAACAAGGATACAGAAGAATCACAGTATAATGTTTGTATGGATCCAACTACTGCAAAGAATTATATAGTAAGTCCTTCCGATACTGCATATATGCGGAAAAGCCGGATGTGGTCATTAATGAACTGTGGTCCATGGGATTTAACTCCTGGCGATTCTATAGTGATTGCATTTGCAGAAGTTGTTGATGGTGTTGATTATAATTTGGCTGTTGATCCAACGAATACTTCCAAAACAATTCAGGATGTGGGCAAAAAGAATTTTGATAATTCTGTTAAAGAAGCAAAGCTTACATACGATAACAAATACCGGCATCCAAATCCTCCCGGCGCTCCAAAGTTTACAGTCGATTTTTATAAGGAAAGAAAAAAGTTTGTAGCTAACCAAATTGTATGGGGAACGGATACGGAAAATTTAACTGATCCGGATGCTGGAACATCAGATCTTGCCGGATATAAATTATATAGATCAAGCTTTCTCCCAATTGGTCCCTGGAATTTAATAGCTACCATTAAGAAAGATGATCCATTAAATTTTGATGGAATAAATTATCGGGTAGTCGATTCATTAGTAAGCATTGGAAGTTATTACTATTATGCTTTAACCGCGTACGATACCGGTAAGGCAAGCTGGTTGATAAATCCTGCAGCAATCTTTCCGGAAACAAAATCAAATAAGGTTCCACCTTTAGAGTCTTCCATATTTGCTAATAGAATGACAACGCCATTTTTATCCACGCTTCCTCCATCATCAAGTATAAGTGAAGTGCTGGTTGTACCGAATCCATTTGTATTTGGCGCAGGGGATACGCAGTTGGCAGGTTCGGATGAAATACAATTCGTTAACCTTCCGAATCCTTGTACAATTAGAATTTATACTGTGCGGGGTGACTTAGTAAAAACTATCGACGTGGCAGAAGGTGTGGGCGGAATAGTTTCCTGGAATCAGTTAACAGATTTCGGTCAGTTCATTGAAAGCGGAGTTTATGTTTTCCATATAGAATCACCATCCGGGAATAAAAAAGGAAAATTTGCAGTTGTTAGATAACCAAACTTGTACGGGTTAAAGTCCCGGCTGTTTTAAGAACAAATTTTATATTGATAATGAAAAAAATAATTTTAAGTTTATTTATACTCACTTCTATTGCAACAGCTCAGCAGGATTTCAAAAAAACATCTACAAGCGGATTCGTTTTTTTAGAAATTCCTATTAGTGCAAGAACAGCCGCGCTGGGAGAGACTGCTATTGCGTTAGACGACATGAATTCCGATGCAATATTTTCTAACGCCGGCGGGCTTGGATTCAGCAAACAAAAACATTGCTTGTCTTTATCCTATTCACCTTGGTTTGCAGATATTAAAAATTATGCGGCAAGTTATTCCTTCAGTTCAGAACTTGGCGTTATAGCTGTCGGAGCAATTTTGCTTGATTATGGTTCAATGCCCCGCACGGTTAAAGCTGGTCAGCGCTTGTATGATATTCAGGGAACGTTTAATGCCGATGCTTTGGCTTTGATGGTGGGCTACTCTAAAATGTTAACTGATAGATTTTCATTTGGAATTGCTGTTAAATACGCACGCGAGAAAATTGATGTGTACTCGGTTAACAACATGTTGTTTGATGGCGGCGTTCTTTATTATACCGGTTTGTCATCACTAAGGATTGCGGCTACCATCCAAAACTTTGGAACCAATGCAAAATATATAAATGATGAGTTCAGAATGCCTTCCTGGTTACGGCTTGGTGCCGCTGCTGAGGTATTTGGTGATTTTAATTCTGATTACCGTGTAACTACTTCTCTGGAATTGGTTCACGCCAGTGATAATGATGAACGGATAAATGCAGGAGCAGAAGCCGCATGGAAAAATATTTTAATTATTCGCGGCGGATACAAATTTAATTATGATGAAGAAACTTATAGCCTTGGTATTGGGCTAACACCTCCGGGAGTTCCGGCAAAATTTGATGTTGCATATGCAGATTATGGCAGGTTAGGTAACATTCTCAGATTCACAATACAACTTGGTATGCTATGAGAATCAAATCATTATTAATATTACTCGCTGCTTTTTTTGTAAGCCAAAGCTTTGGGCAGATTCATTCAATAAATCTTTCCGGAGCTTTTTCCCAACCGATGTCAAAAAGATTAAAAGTAAACAAGATAAATGCATTAGGAGGAGAAGCTACTGTTAGTTTTGATCTTTATAAAGATTATCATGTTAATGTTTCTTTTGGATATAATTTATATAGCGTTTCACAGGATTCCGCTTTGGAAAAATGGAATTGGGTTTTCTGGCTGCTGCGCTATAAAGGAATTGTGAATGATGCGCTTGCAAAGTACAGTTACCTTAAAGCCACACTTTCACCTGTTCAGAAAATGGACTTATATCCTTTGTTTGTAACTGCAAGTGCGGATTTTGAACTCATTGAAAATATTCACGTTGGTGCGCAGCTTGGCGGTGGAGTTATTTTTTATACCAGAAGATTATATCTTCATGAAAGCTGGCAGAAATATTTCAGCACTCTGGATTATGAATTCAAATATGATTATTACAATTTTGCGGATCCAAAATCGGGAAATCCCTTTGCTTTGGTCGGTGGTTTGAATGTCGGTTACGAGTTTCTTGAAGGCTTTGTTCTGGATGCTGGTTTTAAATATGTGTACATACTTAAAACCGAAGGTAAATATGGTTACAATGAACTTCCGATGAGTGATTTACTAAATATTAAACTTGGATTAACATTCCTTTATTAATTCTTATGAAAAAACATTTACTTCTCATACTACTATTTATCATTGCGGCGCAGACTCCTGCACAGAAAAATACTTTTATTGCTGGTGCAAGCGGATCATTATATTTTCCCGTTTCTCTTCTTTCAAGTCGTTACAAAAGTACTGTTGGTGGGGAAATATATTTAGGACAATCGATAAGTGAAAGCTGGACCTGGACTGGCAATCTAGAATATTTCAAATTTGATAAAGTAAATGAAGGCAGGCTTTTCATAACACGTTCGGTTTCCTTTTATGAAAACGGAAAATCAATTGAAAAAGCATTTAATATTCCTTTAAGTAAATTAGTAATGGAGTTAGAGATTGCTGGTCTTTCTGCACAGGCTACTTACAAAGTTTATGAAACAAATATGATTAAAGCTAACATTGGTTTTGGATTCGGTGTTTATAGATGGAAAAACGTCCGCGATGCTTATAATGATTCTATGTTTGTTGATACCTCCGGAACAGGGGGCAAAAAATTAGCGGAAGTTTTAAAGGTTCCTTCTAATACACAAGTGGATTGGAGCGGTGGATTCAACTTAGGCGCGTCCATTGAAGTGAAATTGTTTGAGCCTGTTTGGTTAAAATTATCAGGCGATTACAAAACAATAATTGGGGAACTCTGGCAAACACTTTCACTTGATATGGAAAATGTTAGTACACTACAGATGTTTCAAATTAAACTTGGAGTGCTTGCAAGATTTTAGAAGAACAAATCTAAGCTTTCAATTGTAACAGTTCTTCGACAATCTCGGCAGCATCTTTAACCAATTTTGGGCAAACAGTTTTAAAACGATTTGATTCTCTTGCTTGTGCTAATCCTTCTTCAGTTGATAAATCGAAACCAATCAACTCAAAGCAGTGGATAGAATTATTTAAAGCTTTAAATCTTTTTGCAAACTCCGCAACAAGTTCGTAAGTCTTAGCTTTCGCTTCGTTATCATCAACCTTTATCTTTCCGTGCTTTAATCCTATAACCATAAAAGCTCCGGTAACTGCGCCGCAAGTTTCTCCAATGTGTCCCATTCCTCCACCAAAGGCACAGGCAATTTTTAATGCAGATTCTTTATCAAGTCCAAGTTCTTCGCAGTAGGTTGAAATGACCGCCTGAGAGCATGAAAATCCGTTTTGAAAACATTCGATTGCAATTTCTGATTTGCCCATCTAATTCCCAGATTATTTGTGATGATTTATTCTTCCGAAATTTATTAAAATAGCCAAACGATTCAAAGCCAAACACCAGTAAACATTCTTCAATTTTCACTATATTTGGATCAAAAATTTTCTAAAAGCAGAGATAAAAATGTCCATCAAAGAAGTGAATGAAATACCAAAAGCATACAATCCATCAGAAGTTGAAGACAAGTGGTCCGCCTACTGGGAGAAGAAAAAATTATATCATTCCGAAATTGATAAGAGTAAAAAACCATATACAATCGTAATCCCTCCGCCAAATGTTACCGGCATTTTAACAATGGGACACATTCTGAACAACACAATCCAGGATGTATATATTCGTTACAAAAGAATGCTGGGCTTTAATTCCTGCTGGGTTCCGGGAACAGACCACGCATCGATAGCAACAGAAGGAAAGGTAACAAATTTTCTTAAAGAAAAAGGAATTACCAAGAAAGAAATTGGCAGAGATGAATTTATTAAACATTGCTGGGAGTGGACAAAAAAATACGGTGGAATAATTACAAGTCAATTAAGAAAACTTGGTGTTAGCTGCGATTGGGACCGTGAACGATTTACAATGGATGATCATTATTACCATAAAGTGATTGAGGCATTTGTTGATCTTTACAAGAAAGGGAAAATTTACCGGGGCTACAGGATGGTTAACTGGTGCCCGGTTTCTAAATCGGCAATATCTGATGAAGAAGTTAATTACAGGACAATCCAGGGTAAACTTTGGTACTTCAAATATCCGGTTAAAGACAGCAATGATTTTGTGGTTGTTGCAACAACACGTCCGGAAACAATGTTGGGTGATACCGGCATAGCAGTAAATCCAAACGATGAACGCTACCAGGAATTGATCGGAAAGAAAATAGTTCTTCCGATTGTTGGTAGAGAAATTCCGGTTTTTGCAGATGATTACGTGGATATAAGTTTTGGTACCGGTGCGGTTAAGGTAACTCCAGCACACGATGTTAATGATTATGAAATGGCAAAGCGGCACAACCTTGAAATAATAAATATTCTTAACGAAGATGCAACGTTAAACAAAAATGTTCCGGATGAGCTTCAAGGACTGGATAGATATGAAGCAAGAGAAAAAGTAATCTCGATTTTTGAAGAAGAAAATTTAATTCATAAGATTGAAGATTATACAACAAGTGTTGGATATTCTGAACGGGGCGGTGTGCCGATTGAACCGTATCTTTCTGAACAATGGTTTTTAAAAATGGGTGAACTTGGAGAACCAGCATTAAAAGTTGTTCAGGAAGGAAAAGTAAAATTTCATCCGGACCATTGGGTAAAAACTTACGAGCACTGGATGTCCAACATTCGAGACTGGTGTATATCGCGCCAGCTTTGGTGGGGGCACCGGATACCGGTTTGGTACCACAAACAAACCAATGAAATTTATTGTGATGTCAATCCGCCGGCTGATGTTGCAAACTGGAGACAGGATGAAGATGTTTTGGATACCTGGGCTTCCAGTTGGTTGTGGGCGCACGATGTTTTTGTAACTGAAGAAGAACAAAATTATTATTATCCAACCGATCTTCTTGTTACCGCTCCCGACATTATATTCTTTTGGGTTGCGCGAATGATTATGGCTGGATTAGAATTCAAAAAAGATATTCCTTTCAGCGATGTTTATTTTACAAGTATCATCCGCGATGTTCAGGGAAGGAAGATGAGCAAATCTCTTGGTAATTCTCCCGATCCTCTTGATGTAATTGCAGAATACGGCGCAGACGCGTTGCGGTTTACAGTCCTTTATCTTGCTCCGCTTGGTCAGGATGTTCTTTTCAGTTCTGAGAGATGTGAGATTGGAAGAAACTTTGCAAATAAAATTTGGAACGCAGGAAGATTTTTGTTGATGAATGCCCAGTCAATTCCAATAAATCCTGAATTGAAAGATAAACATCTTGACTTTTCAGATAACTGGATTATGTCGCGGTTCCAGAGTACGCTGCAGGCAATCAACCAATCAATGGATAATTTTGAGATAAACAATGCCACAAAAATAATTTACTCTTTTGTTTGGAATGACTTCTGCGATTGGTATATAGAAATGATGAAAAGCAGGTTATATGCGGATGACGAAGAAATAAAATCAGCAGTTTTAACTCGCGCTATTACACTTTTTGAGGAAATGTTAAAACTCGTCCATCCATTTATGCCATTTATAACTGAAGAGATTTGGAATCTACTTGCCGAAAGAAAAGATGGTGAAAGCATTTCTATAGTTGATTTTCCAAAGTTCAATTCCAGTTTGATAAATTCAAAAGCAGAAGATGAATTTACATTTGTTGAAGAACTGGTAACTGCGGTTAGAAATATACGTGGAGAAATGAACATTCCTCCATCAAGAAATATTGATGTGCATTTAAGAGGAAACGAACTTACAGAAAATCAAAAATCTTATATTAAAAAACTTGGCAAAGTAGAAAACATTTTTGCGGATAAAAATCTACAAAAACCTCGGGCATCAGCTTCATCAGTTGTAAAAGGAAACGATCTTTTCATTCCATTGGAAGGAGTAATTGATCTTGATATTGAAAGAGGCAGACTACAGAAAGAGATAACCCGGCTTAAAGGAAGTATGGTGGGTGTTGAGAAAAAATTATTGAATGAAAATTTCGTAAAGAATGCTCCTTCCGAAGTTGTTGAAAAGGAAAAACAGAAAAAGTCGGATTGGGAGGAGAAGCTATCCAAGCTAAAGACTCTTTTAGAAGATCTGGAATAAATATTTAACTCACCTTACGCAACCCGATGCGTATAGTTATATTTTTTAGAATTTCATAGCGAAAGAAACTTTGAGATTTTCCAGTTGATTAAAAGCTGCACGATTTGCAGTAAGATACAATTTAGCTCGCAATGCTGTTGGGTTC
>JAPLFH010000036.1 GCA_026390815.1 Ignavibacteriales bacterium
TGCGCCGCTACCGGTTGATATTGTAGCACTCTCCTGTGAACCATATGCTGAATTTATTCCCCAGCCAAAATATTTAACTTCAGTTGTTCCCTGTTGATAAGCTAAATAATATTTACCGCCACCAGAACCATAAACTGTAAGTGAAGGACTTGTACTGTTTGCATCTGTGTTTGGAACATTACCGCGGCTGTAAACAGCAGAGACATTATAACTTGTGTTAATTGCAAATTCTTTACCTGTAAAAGCAGTTGATGAGGTTGGTTTATGAATAACAAAGACATAACCATTAAGCGCTGTAACCACCGAATTTGCATTGTAAGTATAGGCGCTAATATAATCCACTAAACTTCTCCATCTAAAGCTGCCTAATCTATACTGAGCCAACAGTATGGAAGGCGTAGCCCAACCGAGATCATCTACATCACTCTGATAGGTTATATAAATAAGATCGTAACCATCATTGGAGCAGGCAATGGAAGGGCACTTGGCATTACTGCCTGCAATGTTTACTTTTTGTTCAGCGCTCCAGGTTGCGCCTGCATCTGTGCTGCGGCTGTACCAAACGCTGCCCATTGATTCATAGACCATATGTAAATAATTGTAACTATCAGCTACTATTTTACGTTGGCTTGTGGTGCTTAAACCAGTTGTAACACTAGATATTAGATGCCCTTTAAGATTTGCGGTAACAACAGCACCTGAAGAAGTAAAAACAATAGGCGTTTCATTTGTGTTGGCATTTTGTAATGTTGCATTCGTTGTACTCCAGTTTTGGAAATAGCAGGTTCTTGTGCCGATGGAACCACCGAAATTTACTGATTGGGTTTGGGTGGTGTGAACGGTATAATATGGTGGATTCCAATTTTGACCTGGACCGCTTTGATTGAGAAAAATCCCATTGTAATGAATTCCACCACTTGTCGTAGTATTTATATTCAATACTAATGGTGTTGCATAGGAATAAAATATTCCATTCGTGCCTCTGTTACGGTAATTATTTCCATAACCTGCATCCTGGTAATCATAAAGCCAGGGATCTTTGAATTCAACATTTCCTCTATACACATTAGTCTCGGGTAAAAATGAATTTATTGTTAAATCCCCCGAAGCGACTAATCCAAAATATGATGCAATTGTGTTGGTACTGCCGTCGATAGTAAAAGTGTTATGATTTATGATTTGGCTACTTGAGCCCCAATTATAAAATTTTTCAGTTGAGTTATATAATGACTGTGATGCTTTAAAAATCTGCACTGAATTTTTATTAAAGTTGAATAATGATGATAAGATAGGATAGCCAATGAAACTTGAACCTTCCCATAGATTTAAAGTTGATCCTGTCATTTGTGAACCGCTTGCAGTATATTGATCAATAGTTATATCAACTAAACCCAACGCATTGTAAAAGGTACTATTAGATAAGCTAGTGCCGCCATTTGGAAAACTAGGGCAATAACCTTGTGTATGTACACCAACAGCGTACCCTGTTGCCTCATCAATGATAGGGCTTCCGGAATTTCCACCCTGAGTATCAGTATTATAATATAATGCGTTATTAGTTACATTATATGAAGAAAATGAACCTACAGAGGTTTGTTGAATGTAGTTTGATGATCCATCGTCTGTACCGTATCCTGTAATCCGGATATTCGTAGGATTATTTTTCCTTGTTATTTTTAAATAGCTTCCATATTGTTCTATTGGATATTTACCTGTTATAGAATTAGCATATACACTAAAGACAGCCCAATCTTTACCCTCTATAGGATTTCCTTGCCAATCACGTACATCTTGTTTAGCAATGCTGCCAATATCAATAGTATATCTATCAGCATCACCGGAATGCTGTATTACACCACCTGAAGTTGAGTTTGGAACATTGAATTCAAGGACTAAATTGTTTGTATTTTCAAAACAATGCCCGGCAGTAACAAACTTATTATTTTTTGTTGCCCAGGCTGTTCCTACTACTACATCGCCCCGTACAATTCTTCCTATTGCGTTATTAAAAGATGGAATCCGATCATCAGTACCGCCGCATATACTACAGGGACTTGGGGGATTTCCTTTTGAAAGGCTTCTATTTTGACTACTAAGGTTAATGAATAAAAGTATTTCAAAAAGTATTAAGAAATTGATGAACAAGAACTTTTTAGAGAACTGCATATTTACCTCTGTATTATTTATTTCTGATTCCCATTGCAACTACTGCGTTGGGGTTGTCTAAGCCTACTGCAACTACTAAATCACCTTTCACAGCGATCTTGTAATAATTTCCATTTATATGTGTTTGATCTATATAGCTCTCCCAGCTTCCTCCGTTATAATGCAGGATCTCCCCAAAAGCTCCCGCAGTAAATATATCATTTGCTCCGTTCCCTCTTATTGAATTAAGTGCATAATTAACCCTGTCAATATGTACTTCCTTTATTAAAGTATCATTTAAAATATTATCGATATTAAAAATTGAAGTGCCGACAAACATAGTTCTATATTTATTCTTAAACCAAAGGGACCTCAGGAAATATAATTCATCGTTTTTTATTTTTCGTTTTATCGTTGAGCCATCTATTAAAAATATTTCCTTCCGAAAGCTCTGATAATCTTTACCGGCAACGCAAATAATATTATCATTATTACCCCATATGTCTGAAATGTCTAAGTCTGTTCCTGTTTCTATTTTTTGCCAGCCTCCAACAGAAGCTTTTCTATTGTATCGTGCAATATTCCCATCGTTGCCTACTATATACAAATAATCTTCATTACCCCAGATTTTGTTAATAATAGATTGAAATATTGTACCAGGAATAATGACTGAATTATAATTTTTCCCATCAAAGTGAATCATGTTCCCTATTCCAAACCAAATATCGTTTTCTCCAAATGAATAAATAGAATAAATTGGACCGTAAAAAGGAGTCCCCTGATAATAAAAAGGTATTTTCTTTAATTCCCACTTCACTCCATCCCAATGAACAGCATTATATGCTTGCGGATCAGGGTTGCCAATTGAATCTTTTAAGTAAATAGCTCCAACAGCCCAAATATTATTTTTATCTATTATCGCTACGTCTTTCAAATCACTTGTCGCAACTCCTGAACCAAATGTAAATGTTTGCCAGGTAAAGTTGTGGCTGGTGGTATCCATTGTAGTTGCAGTTACCTTTGGGCTGCCTTCTGTTATAACGCTGCTGGTTTTTATTAATGCCTGGTAAGCATAACTTTTATCAGGTTGTAAAGAATCATCAACTACTGTTGTGTCAGCAGTTCTCAAAATAATGTTTTTTATTTCTTTATCATCACGCTTAAGTATAAGGCTGCTGCCTGCTGCTCCGCTTATCTTAAGCCAGGCTTCTGTGCAGGAAACATCTTCAACAGTTAAGGAAATGGTTTTTGTCCCATTGGGTTCTGTTGTATTACAGCTTAATATTGAAGTAATTAAAAATATAAGTAGTATGTTCATAATTTTGCTTTTCATTGTAAGTTATCTCTTGTTAAAATTAATGTATAAACCCACGGGGTAAAAAGAGAAGAAAATTTTATCCCCAGCTCAATATAGAAAATTTTCCAAAAAAAAATAGATATGAAAATTATTTTGAAAGAATTTTTATCGGTATGTGGCGTAAGGCACAAGGGAAATTAGATCAACTATTCAATAATTACCGTCTCAAGTTTTAGGTTTCACATTTGACACTTCACTATCAATCTTTCTTTCCTTCTAACTTTTTTATATCTTACACACCACAAAAAAGATTTTGAGTTAATAATATGCTAAAAAAATTTGCAGATGAATTAAAGGACGCCCGGATCAAAAGCGGCATTACACTAAGTCAAATTCATACAAAAACCAGGATAGATATAAAATTTCTTGAAGATATAGAAGCTGGTAATTTTGAAGTGCTTCCCGAAGTTTACCTTCGTGCTTTTATTAGAGCTTTTGCAACCAGTGTTGACTTAGACGAGGTTAACACTATGAAAAGATACGATGCAGCTAAATCGGGCAAGCTGATTAACGAAAAAGATTCATTGGAACCTAACGAAACGAAAGAAGATCAAATGCCAGGAAACCCCAAAAAAGCTTATACCGGAACAGATGTTTCTCATAGTTCCACAACAGAAGATGGAGCTGCCAGGAAGATTAATGTTAATCCTAAACTTTTATTTTTAGCTGGTGTTGTACTTACACTTGTAGTTATAATTTATTTGTTTTTTATAAAGGGTAATTCCAATGAAATTATTACTGAGCGACCGTATGATGAAATTCTTAACGAAACAAAACAAAGATATGAAGCTAAAACTGGTAACGATGCTTCTCCTGTTTCCGGTATAACATCTTTTTCAGTAAAAGATAGTCTTACTCTTTTAATTAAGGCTAAAGATACCGCATGGATTGGCGTTAAATTGGACAACAGCGGAATTGAACAGGACTTTATTTTATATAATTCAAATCAAAAAAAAATTAAAGCTGCAAAAAATTTCTTGCTTACAATTGGTAATTCAAAAAATGTTGAGTTATACTTAAATGAAAAATCACTTGGATTCATAGGCGGAAATAAAGAGGTAAAATTGATAAAGATCGACTCAACCGGATTAACTTATATTACTCCTATAAAGAAAGAAATCAGGTAGAATGAATAAACAAATTCAGACAAGAATAGAAAATCTACGCGAACAGATCAGAGAATACGAACATCAGTACTATGTTCTTGCAGATCCAACCATCAGCGATTACGAATTTGATTTGCTTGTTAAAGAATTAGAAAAACTTGAAACTGAAAATCCCGATCTTATAACACCGGATTCCCCAACTCAACGTGTGGGTAAAGATTTAACAAAAGATTTCAATCAAATTACCCACTCTATACCGATGCTTAGCTTAGCAAATACTTATAGCGAAGAAGAACTTGTTGATTTTAATAAAAGAGTTAGTGATGGATTGCCATCTGGTGAAAAACCGGAATATGTTGTTGAAATGAAAATTGATGGAGTTTCTGTAAGCTTGAAATATGAAAATGGTTTTCTAAAAACCGCCGCTACACGTGGTGATGGAACCACCGGAGAAGAAGTTACAACCAATATCAGAACTATCAAATCTGTTCCACTTAAGCTTAAAAAAATACCAGGAATAGAATTGAAAAATTTTGAAGTGCGCGGTGAGATTTATATTGAGGTTGAGGCTTTCAAAAAATTGAACAAAGACAGAGAAGCAAAGGGAGAAAAGATTTTTGCAAATCCTCGTAACTTTGCAGCCGGTACCATTAAGCTTCAGGATCCTAAGTTAGTAGCATCTCGTCCGCTTAATATTTTTACTTATTATTTAATTTCGGAAAATCAGGAGTTAGAAACTCATCAGAAAAATTTAAAATTGCTCCAGCAATTTGGTTTTAAAGTAAACAAAGATTACAAACTTTGCGGTAACATTTTGGAAGTATTGGAATACTGCAAATACCTGGAAAGTAAAAGAGAGCAATTGCCATTTGAAATTGATGGTGCAGTAATAAAAGTAAATTCACTTCACCATCAAAAAATTTTGGGCAGCATTGCAAAATCGCCTCGCTGGGCTGTTGCATTCAAATTCAAGGCAAAGGAGGCGGTTACAAAATTAAATAAGATTGTTTGGCAGGTTGGCAGAACAGGTGCTATTACTCCAGTTGCTGAGCTTGAGCCGGTGTTTTTAGCGGGTTCAACAATCAGCCGTGCTACTCTTCATAATATTGATGAGATAAAACGTAAAGACATTCGCGAAGGTGATACCGTAACGATTGAAAAAGGTGGAGATGTAATTCCAAAAATTACATCAGTTGTTTTATCTGAAAGATTAAAGGAAAGTAAAGAAACGCTTCCGCCGGTAAATTGTCCTGTTTGTAATTCCATATTATTCAAACCGGAAGATGAAGTTGCAATTTATTGCGAGAATCATTTATGTTCTGCACAAATTAAAGGAAGGCTCATTCATTTTGCATCGCGCGGTGCAATGGATATTGAAGGACTTGGTGAAGCTATCATTGATCAGTTTGTTGAACTCGGTTTTTTGAAAACGTACACTGATATTTATAAATTAAAATCCAGGCGAGATGATTTAATCATTATTGAAAGATTTGGTGTAAAGAGCATTGATAAATTACTTAAGACAATCGAGGAAAGTAAAAATCAACCTTACCACAAAGTGTTGTTTGCATTGGGAATTAGATATGTTGGCTCCGGAGTTGCCCAAAAACTTGCAGATACATTTTCTTCAATTGATGATTTAATGAATGCCAGCGAAGAAGAATTGGAACGTGTTTATGAGATTGGGTCAAGCATAAGTAAAAGCGTAAGGATTTTCTTTTCTGATCTTCATAACCAACAGCTTGTGGAAAATTTAAAATCTGATGGATTGAAATTTAAAGCTGCTGAAAAGAAAAAATCAAATATACTTGCAGGTAAAATTTTTGTATTAACCGGAGCACTTTCCAAATATTCCCGCGAAGAAGCCTCCGAAAAAATTATTAACCTTGGCGGCAAAGTTACTTCCAGCGTTAGTAAAAAAACAGATTTTGTTTTAACCGGTGAAGCTGCAGGCTCTAAGTTAAACAAAGCGAAAGAACTTGGAATTAAAATTTTGAGTGAAGAAGAATTTGCTGAATTATTGAGAGAAGGAATTTGAAAGCAATTGAACAAATAAAAAAGAAAGCCGGCTATTTTATTGCGCTTGAAAAATATGGCAAAAAAAAATTAGAACAAGTATCGTTTAAAGAATTCATTCACCATTCTTATGATTTTCTGCTTATAATGCCGGATGATGACGCTGAATTCAGAAGTTCGCTGGAGCTTGTTTATTCTTTAGTTGAATTGAAAAAAAATGTTAGATTATTTCTAAGAGATTTTAGAGTTAGTCTTGTAAAAAAGAAAGAACGTTTAACTTTTTTTGATTTTGGAATTAAAGATTATACAAAACTTTATCTTCCTACAAGCACAATTTTGGATAATATTTTAGATAAGAAAGCTGATGTTGTAATTGACCTAAACCTGGTAGAAGATATTTATGGGGCTGTTATTGCAGCTTCTGTTGCGGCAAAATTTAAAATTAGTTTTCAAAGGGGTCGCACCGATAAATTTTATAACCTGCTTTTGGTAAATAAAGAAAATAATCCTGCCTTTTCTTATAGAAATTTATTAAATTCCCTACAGATGTTTCAATAAACTATGAGTTTCTAATGAACTTTGAAGTAAAAAGAGTTGGAGATACAACAATTTTCAAACTCAATGAAAAGCGTCTCGATTCCTCGCTTTCCGGAATGGTAAAAGGGGAATTTACAATTCTTCTTCATGCCGATGATGTAAAAAAGTTAATTATTGATCTTTCTGAAGTTGAAAGCTGCGACAGCTCCGGGCTTAGCGCACTGCTGCTTGCTTACAGAGTTCTAAGTGTAAATCAAGGATTTATTAGAATTGCTTCCCCTTCTAAAAGTGTATCTACTCTTATTCACATTTCTCAGCTTGATAGAGTACTTCCAATTTGCAATAATGTAAGAGAAGCTCAGCAAGAATTAGATAACCTTTAGAGAAAAAATATGGGTAGAACTATCGACTACGCCATTATTGCTGCATACTTAATTGGAGTAGCAGTCTTCGGTGTAATTTCAGGTGGAAAACAAAAATCCGTTAACGATTATTTTTTAGGTGGAAAGAAGATGGCTTGGTGGGCTGTCGGATTTTCTATTGTAGCAAGTGAAACAAGTACACTTACATTTATTAGCATTCCCGGTCTCGCATTCAATTCCAACATGCACTTTCTCCAGGTTGTTTTTGGATATTTTATTGGAAGGATAGTCGTCAGCCTTGTTTTCATCCCATCATATTTTCGTGGTCAATTAGAAACCGCATATGATTTTCTTGGTAAACGATTTGGACTTTCATTAAGAAAATTTACTTCAACGGTTTTTATTACAACAAGAGTTCTTGCTTCTGGCGTAAGATTATTTGCAACTGCTATTCCGGTTCATATTATAACCGGATGGGATTATGCAACCTGCATCCTGGTAATTGGATCTTTCACACTTATCTATACATATGTTGGTGGATTAAAAGCAGTAGTTACGATGGATGTGGTTCAACTGTTTATTTATCTTGGCGGAGCAGTAATTGCGATGTATTTAATACTCAATCATCTGCCAAACGGTTGGAAAGATGTTGTAGCTTTTGCAACTGCCAATGGAACAAATAAATTTGAAGTAATAAATCTAAATTTAGGTGGCAGCTTTATTAATTTCTTTTCCTCTCCATATACACTTTTAGGAGGATTATTTGGCGGTACATTTTTAAGTATGGCTTCCCACGGAACTGATCAGTTGCTGGTACAAAGACTGCTTGGATGTAAATCAAAACGCGACAGCCAAAAAGCACTTCTGCTGGATGCTTCATTTATCGTGATTCAATTCTTATTCTTTTTAATTCTTGGATTATGTTTGTTCGCTTTTTATAATGGTGCTACATATCAGCAGCTTGGCTTGAAATCTTCCGATGAAATTTTTCCTAAATTTATTATAGAAAATTTACCGGTTGGAATTTCTGGATTTGTAATTGCCGGAGTTCTTGCTTCAGCTATGGGATCTCTTTCTTCTTCCATTAGCTCTCTTGCTTCATCAACATATCTGGATTTGTTTAAGCTTTCTTCTAAAGATAAAAACATAAGCGAAAAAAAAGGAATGATCTGGTCAAGATTGTTTACGCTATTATGGGGCATAGTTTTAATTGGCGGAGCAATGCTTTTTACAGATACTAAAAACCCGGTTATTGAATTGGGATTAAAGATTGCTTCTATAACATATGGTGGTCTGCTTGGTACTTTTTTCCTCGGACTATTATTTAAAAGAACTAAATCAATCGATGCTTATTTGGGATTTATATCTGGACTTTTAGTAATGGTGTTAGTCTTGTTTTTTACAAAAATAGATTTTACCTGGCATACATTTATCGGCTGCTCTGTTACAATATTTGTTGGAAATTTTAGTTGGTTGTTTAGAGTAAAAATTCTTAAAAGGTAAATTATTAATTACACTTAATAGCTTTGGGAACGACAAAAATAAAAATTGGTATCCCTATGAAAGACCAAAAACTGATACCTTACGAGGTGATTGAGCGGAAAATTTTTCTATTACGAAATCAAAAAGTAATGATTGACAGCGATTTAGCTTCTCTTTATGGAATTCCAACGAAAACATTGCTTCAGTCAGTAAAAAGAAATATCGACAGATTTCCATTAGATTTTATGTTTCAATTAAGCAAAGAAGAATTCTCCAACTTGAGGTCACATTTTGTGACCTCAAGTTATGGTGGTAGAAGATATTTACCTTATGTCTTTACCGAGCAAGGAGTATCGATGCTTTCAAGTGTTCTTAGAAGTCCACGGGCTGTTCATGTTAATATTCATATTATGCGTGCTTTTGTAAAGCTAAGAGAAATTATTTCAACTCATAAAGAACTGGCAAAAAAACTTGAGGAGATGGAAAAGAAATATGATGCTCAATTCAAAATTGTTTTTGATGCTATTCGCGAATTGATGATTCCACCTGAACCGACAAGAAAAGAAATAGGATTTCGGATAAAGGAAAAAAGAATTAAATATTTATCAAGGAATTAAATTGAGGAACCGAGATGCATTTAACCATTACAGATTTAGTAGTTATCGCATTGTATTTTGTCTTCAACCTGGTAATAGCACTATGGTTAAGGAAGCGAGCCACACAAAGCGTAAGTGATTTTTTTGTATCAGGGCGGAATGTATCATGGTGGC
>JAPLFH010000037.1 GCA_026390815.1 Ignavibacteriales bacterium
GCTATATCTCTATCCTTTGGTGATACATTGTTCATCAGCTTATTATCGATATACAATTCGCCGCTGGTTATTTCTTCCAATCCGGCAATCATTCTTAGCGTTGTTGATTTTCCACATCCCGATGGACCAACAAGCACCACAAATTCCTTATCCTTGATTTCAATGTTAACTTCCCGTACTGCTACATTTCCGCCATCATATATCTTGGTTACATTTTTTAGTTTTACTTCTGCCATTTTGTTTAATATTAATTGTTGATGAAAACAGGATTAACAAAGGGCGACATTTCTCAGTCGCCCTTTATAAAAGAAAAGAGAAAAGAACTTCCCAAAGAATTATTTAACTAAGGTCATTTTCTTTGTTGCGTTCATTGTGCTGCCATCAATACCAACAGCTTTAATATTGTAAATATACATACCGCTTGTCAGGTTCGAAGCATCAAGATTAAGATTGTATGAACCAGCAGCAAAATTTCCATTTGCCACGATAACAACAACTTGTCCAATCATATTATAAACCTGTAAAGATACTCTTGCATCAACCGGTAAAGCAAACTGAATTGAAGTTGATGGGTTGAAAGGATTAGGATAATTTTGACTTAAATTAAATTTAGCCGGAATTGTATTCTTCGCTTCAACTATAGCAGAATACTTGAAAGATCCATCAAGATCAATTTGTTTCAAACGATAGGAGTAAGCTTTTCCATCAGTAATGTTCTTATCTGTATAAGCATATGCCTGCGGAGCTGTTGTAGTGCCTTTGCCTTGAACGAATGAAATTGTATTGAAGGAATTATGATCAGCACTTCTTTGAACTTCAAAACCTCTGTTATTAATTTCAGTAGCAGTTTTCCATTCAAGATTAACAGCACCAGCTACAATCTTTGCTGTAAAGGATGAGAATTCAACCGGAACATTATTGTGAACAAATTCGATGTTATCGAAGTAGTTTGTACTACCAGCGGTTCTTGTTGCAGGAAAATCCGGAATTATCGTCATTCTATTTGCAGTTTTGCCAATGTCAGCAGTATAATCAAATGTAAGTTTTTCCCACTGGTTAATTAATGTATTAGAAACGTTAACATCATGAGCCCCAGCAAAACCTTCTAATTTTAGATTAAAATTAGAAATTACATCCTTATAAACCATAATAGTCGGCATGCTGTTTTCAGCAGTAAGAGTTATTGGTGTAATACTATCGGTAAAAAGTCCAGACCAAGGATCACCATTAGCACGAACCATATACCTGCCAACCTGTGCAGAAGTATTGATACCAGTAGCAGACGGATTTGCAACTACAGCATAGTCTGTTGTATCCTGTGCAGGTCCATTCGCAAAGATTGTCCAGACATAATTTTGTCCTACTGTTTCAAAATTAATTGTCGATTGAGCAAATACAGAAACAGATAAGAGAAATAAAGAAAGTACAAATAAACGTTTCATAATGATCTCCTTTTGTTAATTAAATGTTATATGAATTAAGAAAAACTAATTTCTAATTCTTGCTCCTTATTTTAGAATTAACTGAGAATATTATAATAAATAGGAGATTGAATTCCAAATTTGTTTCTAACTCATTATTCATATAGTAATGAGTCAGATTTCAATTATTTGTGGCGTTAAAATAAATTTCAACCACAGCAGGAAATTCGTTTACAAGAATTTCTTTTGATTTTTTTCCGTTTACCTCCTTTTCATTTATTTTTAATTTAACAGTATTTGAAAAAACTGGATTTATAAACTTAATTCCCCCTTCCGGTAATTTTATATTTCCATTTAATTCAACTCGATATTTATTTATTTCTTTTTTAATAGAATAATTCAGATTACCAAAGTACGTCGGAAGATTTTTTATACTAATTCCATCTGGCGAATCAAACCATTCCCTGTAAAGTCCTGCTCCTATAACCAGAGAATTATTTTGTTCATCTTCATAAACAAAAAATGATCGTGCTGCAGAAATAAAATCGGAGCCCACCCAGGTGTGCGGCATATCGCCGATAAAACGGGGTGTTTTTGAATCCTTCCATACAACTTCAGCCCAGTGATTCCATCCTTGTGGTCTTTGATCCTTAAAGAAAAATTTTAAAAGCTCGTGTGCTTTTTCAACCTGATCCAGATAAATAAATGTTCCAATAACCCGAACTTCATAAGGAGTATAATTTAGCCAGGTAAAATCCGGTTTAAGTCTCGTTTCAAAGTTCTGATAATATTTATCAAATGTATTCTTTAAGTAAGGCTGAGGCAAGTTTTTCATTTCATTGCATGGATAAATAGCAATTGCGGTTGATGTTGCATCAAAATCTCCAAGCTCTGCACACCCCGGAATGTAATTTATATTTTTGTTCTTAACTGCAAGATTAATTGAATTGTATAAATTAGTTTTGAAATTATCACTGAGTTTCATAAACTTTTCTTTATAATTTTTATAACCAAGAATTTCTGCAATCCTTACAGCATCTTTTAATCCTTTCATAGCAAAAAAATCATCCCAGTAAGAATGCATCGGTCTATCGGAATATCCTTCGTGGCTGATTGATTCCGGCAACAAACCGTAAAGTGTTTTTACAGAATCATTCCCATCTTTAAAATGGCTGGTGCTTTGCGATGTTATCAAAGTATCTATATAGTCAACCGCTTTCAAGACATTTTCAAATCTGTTTTTAAGAAATGATGTATCCTTAGTAAAATTAAAATATTGCAGTATTGCAAAAATAAGTTCTCCTTGGCTGTCATTTTCAGGAACGGGATCAGGACCGCGCTTATCTACAACACAAGGTACTTTGCCGTTTGGCAATTGATAAGATGAATACCAATTAATAAATTCCTTTACTTCATTTTTAATCCCCATTTTCAAAAGTGCAGATGATGTTAATGAACCATCCCTTATCCATGATCTTTCATACGAGCGGGATCCAGGTTGAATCCCAGGTCCATCACGGTTAATAAGAATATATGCAAGGTTTGTTTTAATTGTATTAACAAATTTTTGCGCAGACGCTGGAAGATTAAATTCAATATTATTAAGCTTTTCTTTCCAGGATTTTATTGTCTCGTCCAAATTATCTTTTACAAAAACTGAAGCTGATTTATCAGTATTAAATTTTTTGGTAAGCATATTATTATAGAATGGAACTACAAGATAAAATTCTTTTTCTTCACCTTTTAAAAGAGAAAAATTATATTTGACAGCCGCCGAAGCAAAACCGAATTCATCTTCTGTTACTGTATTTTTTGGAAGATTATCTTGCACGATAAATTCAGTTATATCACCTTCATCAAATTGTGCAGCACCAAAACCATCAGGCTTTATTAGCGGATAAATTTCCTTTTCATTGTTAACCACAATTTTCTTCTGATCGAATTTAATGGAAGTAATCTTTGCCGTTCCACCAGGATTATTAAGAAACTGCCATGGTGGATTAACCTGGAACGGTCTTAGAGCAAGATATAAATTCCCAACAAGTTTATCAGTGCTTTTATTTTTTAGTTTGTAACATAGGTATAAAAATGATTTGCCTGCCTGACCACTTGCGAAAACTTTTGTTTGCAATTCAAAATTTTCTTTCTTCCATTTAACAGAAGGAATTGGTAAATAATCTTCCTCAAGCTGTTGTTCGGTAGTAACATCATTCCAGGTAATCAATTTTTTATTGATTGAAATAAATGGTTCAATAGAAAAGTTTTCCTTATCTATTTCAACCATCCCTTCTTCATTTATTAATGCTTCCTTCTGATCGCTATTAACACCAACTACCGTCCAGTATGATTGCTCATTGTAACAATACTTGGGGAAATACCCGCGTTGTTTATCTTTAGCTATTTCTGCAAAAAACTTTTCAGGTGTATCAGAAAATTCAAAATCCTTTATAAAAATATCTTTGATGCAATAGCTTTCTCTGTTGCTCTTTACAAAATCAAGTTTTATAAATCTCGCTTCGCAATCACGCAGATTAATATAAGCACGACCTCCTTTTCCTTTTTTTACATTATAAACTGTATCCCAGGAAAGATTATCATTCGAAATCTGAATTGAATATTCCGAAGCAAAATCATTTAAATCCCAGTCGATAATTAATCCACCGAATTCCCTGTACTTCTTCAAATCAATCATAATGTTTTGCATTTTCTTTCCAGTACTTCGCCATTCTGTATCTGGATTATTATCAAGTACAAGTTTAATATCCTTCTGTAAATTGGATGCAGATGAAGCGGTTATTCCGGGAACAGGATTATTCTCGGAAGGTTTTTCCAGCTCATCAAAACGGAAATCATCAAGGTAAACAGAACCCTTCCCACCGTTTGAAGAAGAAATGAAGAATTCTATTTTATCCATTGAGTGAAGATTCTTATCAATAATAGGTCCCCACGCAAACTGGATGTGCCGTTTTTTAATAATAATTTTTTTCCAGTTGTTAGGGAATTCGTAATTGCGTTGGATAAGCCACCACACATTAAGCCCGCTTTTATCTACCAATTTGAATTCGAGGTTATTAGAAGGAGCATTTCCTTTTATAAAAAATGAAAACTGGAAATTATCCGGCAGATCTATCGGCATTTCTTTTTGTATTCCGCAGTAGCCGGAACCAGCAACAAAATTAAAATCGATTTTTATACATTTACCTGTACGCCCGGCAACAAGTGAAGTTAAAATATTAACCTGATCAGACGCAATGTTTTTCCAGCCGGAAAGGCTTTCAAAATCATCAAGCGATTTTGACTGTGCATTAACAACTGATTGCGCAAGAACAAATAAAATTAATATGTAGGAATATTTTAATCTCATTTTGATTTTGTAAATCCTAAAACTTCTAATCCTTTTATAATAACGGGATCTTTCATCACATATTTCCAGATCATTCCTGTTTTATAGTTTTCAATCATAATTGCAATTGGTCCCTGGTCTATTCCCAAATAATCTTCAGCATACCAACCTGCAGTTAAATTGAATGCATCCTTAAATCCGTATTTTCCCCAAAGTCCTTTCGAACCGTATTTATTATACATTGCCTTAAGTGTTGGAATACAAATTTCAGGGGCAAAAGGAATAGAGCCGCCGGCAGCAGTTGGAGCAATCGTTCCGTCATCGTCATGAACAAAACCAGGTCCGCTTGTTCCTCTTGCAGCATAACCGTTAAATACAAGTCCATCTTTATTGTATTTTTCACCGGGACCATCGCTTGCAGTTAATCCCCAGGTTAAAGAGTCATAACCTTTCCTGTTCCTGGGATTATCAATTGCATAAAGATTTTGTGTTATTGTTGCCCGCCTGGAATTCTCGAAATAATCTATTCCTTTTTGTTTCGTATAAGAATCCCTTAATCCGCGGAAATCGACAAACATTTGGGAATATTGATGACCGAATAAAGGTTCAAAAATTACATGAGCTAATCCTTTGTACTCTTCTTCCCATCTATATCCGGAAAGCCATTTTTCATAAGCTTCCTTCGAATAAGAAAATTTACTTCCGGCTGCCAGAACGTAAATGAATAATGCTTCGTTATAGCCAATCCATTCAAGATGATGGAATCCTTCGCCCGGAGCCCATCCCATTACAATCGCAGCATCTTTTGCATTACTATTAGTCTTTTGGCGGATTGTCCAATCCCAATTAACGCGGTAAGTAATCAAATCAGCAAGTGAACGGATTTCTTTTTCAATTTCATTTCCCTGGTTAAAATATTGTACGGCGAATCTTATACCTGCAAGAAGCCATGCAGTATCTATTGTAGATAATTCGCAGTTCCATGTTCTGTTGCCGGTTTTCATATCAATGAAGTGATAATAAAATCCCTGGTACCCCGTAACACCTGTATCTGCGCTTTGCTTTGAATTTATTAGGAACTGCAAAAGAATAAGTGTTTGTTTTGCAGCTTGCTCTCTGTTAATCCATTTATGTTCAACACCAATCGCCCACACGGGAATTGCGAATCCTGTTGCTGCAATACTTGCAGCAGACCAGGAAGCAGTTCGGTCTTTAACCAATCCATTAGCAGGATTCTTCTCATTCCAAAAGTAGAGGAAGGTTCTATGCTGAACTGTATCAAGGAAAGCACTATCCTCAGAAGTTAAAACATACTTCTCAATTGGTCTTTCAGCATAAAGATTTTTTCTTTGTGCGCAGCTTACGGTAAACAAAGAAAAAATTATAACAAAAAGAAAAAATTTAAATTTCATATATCCACTTTTATTAATTCATTAATTCCATTGATTAGAATTAGAAACTGAAACCTACAGAAAAACGGTGCGCATCATTTAGTCTTCCATAATCTGCCCAGGCATAATCAAAATGAAGATTATAACCCTGCAATGGAGAAATACGAATTCCAGCACCAAGAACAAGACCACCTTCCGAATCCTGCATGAACAATTCCCTGTAACCACCACGTACCGAAAAATTATCTAAGAAAGTCCATTCACCACCAACGTTCAGGTATTCATTATTATCATTGGGATGAATTGCATCTACTGCTAAAATAATTTTGTTATCCTTACCAAATGATACAGGATAAGAAATACCTGCACGGAATAATGTTGGTAGTTGATATGAGTCAGTTCTAAGTTCTGCGGGAAGTTGATCGTTATCCCCATGCTTGCCCGAACTAAAATCGTAATTGATAAATAAATCTCTTCCATTATAAGAAGCACGTGGACCAAAGTTTGAGACGCTTGCGCCAAGTGTTAACCCATCTTGCGCAACCTGATACTGTACGCCAAAGTTCATTGCAAAACCAGCCAGGCTACTGTGCCAGATAGTTTCCTGAAAATAATTGATTAAAATTCCGACTGAAACTCTATCGGTAAGCATCAAACCATATCCAAGACCAATTGCAAAATCAGTTACGGAATATCTTTCTCCGGTTCCCAAAGGTTGTTCTACAGTTCGAACGTCTATCTCACCGGAATTTAAAGATGTAACCTGCAGCGCAAAGCTTCCTAAATCATTTATATGAATAGAAACATTTGCATAATTGTAAAAGATATCTGCAATCCATTTGTTGTGTGTAAACTGAACATCTGAACTGGTTAATCTCCCCAGGCTTGCCGGATTAAAAAAGATGGATGAGGCTTCTCCAGAAAGAGAAGTATATGCATTACCCATAGATGCTGCGCGTGAACTTGGTTCTATCTTTAAAAATTGTCCGATTGTAGTTCCGGCTTTACTCTGACCAAAAGCTACATTAAGAAGAAATCCTTGGATAATAACAGCAGCTATAATAATATTTTTATTTTTTATCAGATTCATGTTAGTCACCGCTATTTAATAATTGCGAATTTTCCGATATATGGATCGGTCTCTTGTGATTCTACGTGGAAGATGTATAACCCGGGGGCAACTTCTAAATTGTCTTTTGTCCTTAAATCCCATGATACATATCCTTTAATTATATCCCCATCCTGATGAAGTGTTTTAACGAGCTCGCCATTTATTGTAAAAATTCTGATAGTGGCATTCCGAGGTAAACTACGGAACTCCATCCTTCTTTCACCACGACCAGACACTGCAAATCGCTGCGGTTCAAAGCTGGCTGCACCAACATAAGGATTCGGAACCACATAAGGTTTTTCCTGCGAATCGGATTTGATTTTTTGCAGATCTACATGCTGACTGTCAGATACGAATGTAAATTTATCTCCGGCAGCAAATGGCACAAATAGTTTCAAATCAAATTTATCACCTGTCGTTGGAGGAACGATTGCTCCCCGCTGATACTGCCCAGTTGTATCGACGGTAATAACCCAGGTTGTTTTAGCAGTCGTTGGATTTGCATTTGTATAAGTAACAACTTCAATATATTCTTCAACTTTACTTAGCGTTCCATTGTTATCAGTATCGTACATCCGGTATTTAAGCTGCCTGTCTTTATCTTTACCTTTAGCAACAACTTTTATCTTCGCAGGTTTTTTAGGAAGTCCGATTGCAGCCAAAGTTGTATCAAGCGGCTGATCGCTGAAAATTAGTTCAAGATTATCAGGATAACCGGGACGGCGCAAACCAATTGGCAATGTAGAAGAGGCATACCTGATTTTAAATTTGATATTTGTTTTACTATCGGCTGTAAAAGCAGTATTTAAAGAATCAATTAAAATAATTTTTGGTGTAGATAATATTGGTAGCAATCCATTCCCAAGAGGTCCGGTTCCTGCACCTTCAAAATCGGCACCTGTAAAAAACAATGTATCCAGTTTTGATAGATCAGCTAAATAATAATGCTCTGCTTTAATGCTATCTACCGGGTTTGAAAAACCAATTTCAAACGTGTGATTATCCGGAACAAGCTGTGAGTTTTTAACTTCAACCCGAATAGAACCAAAACCTGTTCCTTCAGTATGCAAGAGGGAACTTGTTGTTGCAAGTTCATATCCTAGCGCTTGCTTATTAGGATAAACTTCAACAACATTTTTAGGAAGTAAAATTCCACCACGTAAAGTTTGGCTTACAGCAATTGCATTTTCAGATGGATAAATTTCAATTGAATCAGCACCCATATCGAATGCAGTTACGGCATAGAAATATCTTTGCCCATTTATAACGGTTGTATCTTTAAAAGTATGAGTTATTCCATTATCATCTCCAAAGAAATAACCAACACCTTCTACTGTTGTTTTAGAGTACCCAACAATACCATCAACCAAATCAAATTGAGCAAGGGGCTTTCCATTACCTATTGGTCCGGTTCCTCTTGCTGTCTGAATAACCTGTGGATCAAGAAAAGTAGGATCGGTACTTCTATAAATTCTGTATCCTTCAAAGTCATTTGTATTAGTAATCGGATCATAGGCGCGTTCAGCTTTATCGTCCCAGCTTAAGGTAACATATTTATCCCCGGTGTATGCATTTAGTGTGGGCATTGGTGGTGGAACAGCAAACTGGTAATTAGCTTTGTAAATTTGCTGAACAACTTTAATTGTTGTTTTCAATTCTCTTAAATCTTCTCCAAAGCCTAAAGCTAAACTAAATCTTTCGCGTTTCCCTATTCCAAGCTTAAAGGTACCGGAAGCAAATAAAAATCCAATGTTATAATTCTGAACTATCGGAACATCAAATGAGCTATCCGGATCGGTGAAAATATTGTATAATCTTTTGGGCCATTCTTTACCATCGTCAAAGAAAACAATATTATCAACTTGTGTTGAAGGAGATCCAAGACCTGCACGTATACGGTTCATTTTAAACCCGGTTAAACCTATCTGATCAGATTCATCGATATCTGTTTTATCAAAATAAGGTTCGCCTGAAGTTGGTTCTCCATCCTTCTCACCAGTATCGTGCGTATCAAAAATTCCATCTGCACCTGTGTCATCATATTCGGAAACCCAATCCATATCCTCATCACCAGTAAACCAAATTCCTTTTACGAATGCCGGACGTTGTTCCAAAGGTCCATAGTAATTTTCAAACTTTACAAGATTATAATGTGAATTAACATAAGCACGGATGCCATCCTGACCGATTATTTTTTCTCCTGGACCACCATCTCTTTTTTCATCTGTTATTCCATCACCATCATCATCTTTTAAATCAGTACTATTGCCAGGTGTTTCCAGGTAGCTATAGCCAAGGTAACCTGTTACTCCGCAATTTCCGGAAAGTTGAATTCCATGCCCGTTTTTGTCCCAGGTATAAACCAGGTTCAGTCCAAAACTTTTATCGAAGAATGCATTATCATCATCTGATTCCGCAACACCGTCACACGAAATTGCAGAACCTCCAACACCCGAATCCATATAAAGACCAAAAATAATGTTGTCATCATAACTTGTAGTAGATTCATTTGATATATCGTAATGCCAGAATACAACATTTCCCGATTGCGGATTTGACCATTGAAATCCGCGTTGTTCAACGCGAAGACCAAGACCTTTTCGTGAGTCGTCCCTTGAATCAGGTGAATAATTCCAGGCATCGTAAAAATCATCGTCATATACAACATAGCTTTCCTGATCGGCTCCGGGAGCTTTACCAAAATATCCATCCCATGAACCAGACCAACCCGGGTCATCTGGATCATCTAATTTATCGATCCATTTGTCGGGCCAGGTTCTTGCATCATTACTCATTGCTACAGAACGTCCTTTATTTATATCAGGGTCTGGTTGGAAATAACCGGGGCGCGGCTCAAAGCGCATTACTCTATTTTTGTACGGACTTGTTCCCTGTCTTTCGCGGAAACCAGTTTCCATTATAAATGCATCTTTTCCATTTTTTTGTTTTATTTTTGCCAGCACAAAAGGAGTTGTACCATCACTGTAGTTAAGACCTGAGCCTTTTGGTACTTCAACAGAATGAAAAACACTTAAATCAACTTTTAAAGGATCGGCAGGATAATCGCCTATCATTCCAAAATTATAAAACAGTGTTCTGATTCTGTTAGCATCGTGGGTTCCCGTTCTCTCTGCATCAATTCTTCCACGTAAATCCTGAGGTATAACTGGTAATGGATTTTGCGCCAAAACCATTGAAGAAATTAAAAACATCTGCAACAACAGAAGCAACCATACTTTACCCAATTTATACTTCCGTAGAAATTCATTTTTGATTTTCATTGTATTTTTTTTCTTCATATTAATTACTCCTGAATGAAATACCGATTTCAATTCTTCGCGGTTCCTGGAAGCGTGATGGATTTGTTAAAGTTGTTCTATCACCTGGATTTATTGAATAATCAGGGCTGCCGGTTGTATTAAATACAAATCCATTCACAAAATGAGTATTCAATAAATTAAACATGCGTGCAAATACACTAAGATTAATAAAACCGAGTGAAAAGAATTTTTCGGCTCTAAGATCTACAAGAACATAACTATCTTTTCTACCCGAATTAGTTTCCAGGTCTGCTCCGAAACCAAGTCCTATTTCCGGAGTGTACGGCTGACCGCTTCCAAATTTAACAATTGCACTTATAGAATAATCATCTGGTTCATACCAGATTGCTGTTGCATTAAGTGTATGCCGCTGATCCCATCCAAATGGAATATCACGCGGACGCGAATCTTTACCACCAGCCGCTCTGTTTGCTGATTCTCTTGGATCGCTTGAATTACCTTGAGCAAATTGCATTGTATAATCTATTGTAGTACTTAACTGACCCAGTGAACGTTGAGTTAATGAAATTGTAAAGCCTGTTGCACTTCCAAAATCCACATTTGTAAATCTTGGATATTCTGCAGCAGCATAAGTACCAATAAATTCAACTCCGAGCAGATCCCTTATATCTTTATAGAAGAACGATAATTCCAGTCCGAGTGAATTAGTAATTGTTTGTTTTAAACCGCATTCATACTGAACCGTTTTTTCTGGATTCAAATCCGGATTACCCATAACTCCATAAGTAATTCCACCAGCTGCAAGATCTTTCAGTATTGAATAGTCAGCATTGCTGTAAAGATTCCCAAGTCCCGGCATCTGGTAAAAATGTCCGTATGAAAAATATATCGATGCAGAATTTGTTAAAGGAAAACTGAAACCGAGTCGTGGTGCAAAAGCATATTTAACAGTTGTACTTTTAGCATACGAAAGAGGAACTCCTGAAATTGAGTTTGCAGGGTTCTGCAAGTCGCTTGGTACTTGCGAATGTGCATCAAAATACTCAAACCGGAATCCAGCACGAACAACAAGGTCACCCCACTCTAATCTATCTTGTAAATAAGCTGCAACCTGTTTTGGAAAATAAGTTTTTACACTTTGCACATTCAATAAACCTTCTATGGGTACAAATGGTTGTAATATTTCCTTATCATTTACAAAAACAGGAACAAGAAAGCCAGGCTGTCCAAAGGACATTTCGGAAATCTGGGATTCCAATCCAGCTTCAAGCATATTTGATCTATCAACCTGCCAGGTAAAATCTCCTTTAAAGATTGCCGAATTTGTCTTTTGAATAAAACGACCCAGATCTACTCCCTGCACTATTGCTCCTTCTTCATAATTGGCATCACCCTTGGGACTTCCTGCAGTTAAGTAACGCGGGTCATAAACATCGTCGTATTTCATATCTTTATAATCAAAATAATTTTGCCGGGCATCTAATTTATAAAACATTTTTTCTGATAGAGTATGAATGAATTGAATTCCGTGTGTAAGTGATGTTGTATAGTTTGGTTTTGTACCGTCAGGATTTAATCTGTAACCATAATCATAATTAGTACGCTTTAATTTATTTAATCCTGCCTGGTAACTAACCTGAATATTATTCAAAGCTTGGTTTGTAATTTTAAACTGTCCGCTCCATTCCTGATTTGTACCCATTGCAACGCGTTTTTTATCGCCAGTGGGATTAAAGATTTTGTTTTCCAAATCATTTTTATCAGTTGGATTGAAAAGTCTATAACCATATAAATATCCGTTATTAATATATCTTCTTCCGCTAATAAAGAAAGTAGTTTGAGGAAGATATGTAGGACCGCTTAATGTAAGTTGATAATTTTGTACAGATGATGGATTCAGATCTTTGTTATCAGGATAACGCTGAGAATCGGTTGTATAATGATCTCCTCCAAAAACTTCACCAGACCATTCAAATTTATCTGATCCAGTTTTTAAAACTGCATTTACAACACCGGACATAGCTTGTCCGTATTTAGCATCGAACGTACCGGAAATAACCTGCACTTCCTGTAATACAGATCGGTCTAATTCGAGTGTTGAAGAATTGTTATACGGATTATTAACAGTAACTCCATCAACCTGATACTGGACTTCTCCAATACGTCCCCCGCGAAAATGTCCATCAACTACTCCCGCTTGCAGATTAACTATTTCATTCAAACCCTGCACCGGGAGTTTTTCCAGTTCTTCTTTTCCTATTGTAGAAATAGAACTTGTCTGATTGATTTCAATAAGAGGTCGTTGTGCAATAACCGTAACCTGTTCACCCATTACCACCTGGGATCCAAGAACTGCATCCAGTTTGGTAGTTTGATCGGGATTTATTCTTACATTTTGTACAACTTTAGTTTGAAAACCAATCGATCTGAACGAAACGGTATAAATTCCTGCCCGAATATTTAAGATTGCATAGTAACCATCAACATCTGATGCAGCACCTTGTTTTGTTCCTTCAACAATTATTGTAGCAAAAACCAATGGTTCACCAAGATTATCTGTAACACGACCCGATATTTTACCTGAGGTTTGCGCATACATGTTTACCGATACAATTGAGAGTATTGGCAAACAGTATTTAAAAACCAAATAGTATAATTTTTTTATTTTCATAAGCCCTCGCTTATTGGAGCTTTTTAAATTTAACTTTCTCCGTGCCCCGGCAAGAGACACGGAGATAAATATTTTATTACTTAATTAAAATCATCTTTCCGACTTTGCTTTCAAAAGATTTTCCTTCTACGCTTTGAAGGATCAATTGATAAAAATAAATTCCTGAAGATAACCCAGCACCGTTGAATGAATAGTCATGGGTACCGGCTGCCTGATCAGAAATTTTTATTCTGGAAACCTGCTGACCGAGATTATTATAAACTATCAAACCAACTTTACCTGATTGTGGAATTGAATATTGTATTGAGGTTATTGGGTTAAATGGATTAGGATAATTTCCTCTTAATTCTATTGTTGATGGTATTGAAACCGAAATATCTTTATCTACATCAGTAAGTTTGGATGGATCCATTTCAAGCCAGGCAAGTGCTGGTCCTCCGGCATGTTCTCTGAACCACCAGGTTCTTGTACCATAATTTTTAGCAGCATCATCAAATGAATCACCATCGTACAAATCGACACCAGCAAAAATTAACTTATCGCCTAAACCGGTTGGATACCCAAGTTTCTTCAAATCCAGTTTCATTTCAATCTTATATCCTTCATCAATATCAGAATTAACATTTATTGTTGATGTTCCTTTTAATTTGGCTGCGATAGTAGCCCCCGAATCGATAAGCGGAGCAAGAGCATCAAAACCATGTAATAATCCATCGGCAGCAAAATTCATTCTTAATAATTTAGTAACTGGCGTATGCTCATTTTCATCAAATGTACCGCGATCAGCAAGTATTAAACCTAATCCATCAACCTGGTCATAATTATCCAGCCCCTGAATTAGCATATCGTTAACATCTGCACCTAAATAAAGATAGTCATCCTTAAAGAAAATTTTAATCGTTGCAAATGACGGATCCAAGACTGGCGGTTTTGAACCCGTTACCAGTTCTGGTTGCCATTGCCCGCTTGCTAATGGACCAATGCTTGGATAAGTAGTTCTTAACAATGAATCACCCCAGGCAATGTTAAATGTATAAGCCCCAGCCCAGGAGGCTTCATCAAGTTCGCCATCAATAACAGGATCTGGTAAGCCAGCACCATTTGGAATAATACCATCCGGTAAGACTTCTGGAATTACTCCGGAATTAATTGTTACTTCAGGTTCAACATAAACTCGTCCAAAATTAGGACCATTCGAGTTTCCCCAAGGTGCCTGCCACCAGGTTCTTTCTGAAGACATCTTTTGAGCATTTTTTGTAAAGTACCAATCCTGATCCCAGATGCTGAAGTTTAAAGCAATTACATCTCCACCAGGTGCAGTAGCATGATAACCAACAGAATCAAGATTTATTTTCATTTCAACTATCCAGCTTGTATCGGGTGTAGAATCATCATTGGATGTACCATGAATTTTTACTGCCGCGTCCCAACGTGCTAACTGTGCTGCAGGAGCCTTATCGCGGTATTTACCATCATATCCTAACTTAAAAGGAGCTCCAACAGAATCACCTGTAAATAAGAAAGTTGGAAAAATTTCAACCGCCGGAGTTGGTCTTGTAGAAGATTTGGCATTTTTAACAGACATTAATATTCCATCCCAAAAAGGCCACGCACTTCCTGTTGGACCACCACCAATTGAAGAGTCGGGAATTACGAATGCAATGTATAATTGGTTATTATTTGTAAGGAATTTTACCGTGGCATGTGTTGGATCCGTAATACCATCCGGATTATTTTCAGAACGGTATCCGCTTGTTGGTATAGTACCCACAACTCCATAAATAATCTGCAAACTCTCCGCTTTTGCCCAAGCAGATTCATTCAGAACACCATCAAGAGTAATTGGCTCTCCTGCTGTTGAACGTGCCCAAATTTTATCCTGCCTTGGCATATATTGGGCATTAACGTAAGTTGCTAAAAAGAGCAAACTTATTGTTAAAAGTTTTTTCATATTAGTTCCTCCTTATTTTAATTGAATGATCAGATAATTCTTTATTATAAAATATTTTTAAATCCCTAACCTTTTACGCTTCCCATCATTATTCCTTTAATGTATGATTTCTGTAAAACTAAGAATACAATAAGAATAGGTAATATTGTAATTACCGAACCAGCCATCATAAGCTCAGGATCCTTAGTATGTTCACCCATTAAATTTGCCAGTGCAACCGGAAGTGTATACATTGAGTTATCAGTTAATGCTATTAAGGGCCAAAGAAAATCATTCCACGTTCCCATAAAAGTAAACAAGGCAAGCGTAACAAGTATTGGTTTTAACAGTGGAAGTATAACAACCCTGTATATCTGGAAGTCTGTTGCTCCATCAATTCTTGCAGCTTCAATTAAGCTATCTGGAACAGAAATAGCATATTGCCGAATCAGGAAGATTCCAAAGATATTTGCTAAGCCAGGAATAATTATAGCCATATAAGTATTGATAAATCCCATATACTTTAACATTAGGAACAATGGAAGCATAGTTACTTGCGATGGGATTATCATTGAGCTTAATAATATGCTGAATAATTTATCTTTTCCCTTAAAACGATATTTTGCAAAAGCATAACCTGCCATTGAATTAAGGAAAAGAGAAATAAGTGTTACAATTATGGAAAGGAAAAGGCTGTTGATTAGATTTTGCAAAATATCCAATCTGGAAAAAAGAATTTTGTATTGAATCCAGGTAAACACATCCGGAATAAAACGAGGTGGGTAAACATTTGCATGTCCATCTGCCATAAATGAAGCTGAAAGCATCCACATAAACGGGGCAAGCGTTAATATTCCAGTTATAATCAGAAACAAATACAATATAATTTTATTGGTTTTATTCATATGCCGCGTTCTTTTGCAATTTAAGCTGGAATAGAGTTATGACAAAAATTATTATGAATAATACAAAAGCCAGCGATGCAGAATAGCCCATGTTCCACCATCGGAATCCTTCCTGATACATATATCCAACAATACTAAGCGTTTTATTCAAAGGACCGTTCTGCGTCATTATATAGGGTTCAGCAAAAAGCTGGAAGAAGCCAATCATTGATATTATACTTACAAAAACAGTTGTGGGTGCAAGCATCGGTAGTGTAATTTTTTTAAATTTCTGCCAGGCATTTGCTCCTTCAATCATTGCAGCTTCATAAAGTTCATCAGGAATGTTCTGCAAACCCGCAATAAAAATTATCATGTTATAACCAAAATTTTTCCAGACAGACATAATCATAATTGAAGGCATTGCCCAATCAGGATTGCCAAGCCAATCAACAGGATTAATTCCAACAAGGCTAAGCAAATAATTCAATAGCCCAAATTTAGGATGATAAATGAACCGCCAGATTATTGCCACTGCAACCAACGTTGTTACAACTGGAATAAAATAAGCCATCCTGAAAAAACTTTTATACTTTACAATTTTTGAATTAAGAAGTAACGCAGCACTTAATGAAACTAATACTGAAACCGGACCGGCACCAATTACATAGTAGAGGGTGTTTTTTAGTGCTGTCCAAAAAAGTGGATCGTTAAACAACTTTATGTAATTATTAAATCCAATGAACCTTGTGTTGGAAAGGCTACTAAGAGCATAAATATCAAAATCAGTAAAACTTATTATAAAAGCGGCAACAACAGGAATAAAAAAGAAAACGAATATTGCACTTACCGCTGGCGCTAAGAAAAAGTAAGCCGCATAAATTCCAAATATTTTGTTTTCCTGTTTCATTCTTTACTTCTTGCCCAATTTTCCTTAATAAATTTTTACAACAATTAAGTTGTGGTCATTCCTAATCATTTGAATCGAATTGTTTCGATTTCTTAAAAAATTAATATAAACGACGTTTACAAAAATCAAATTAACTTCCAATTATTATTTTCTATTTAACATCCACCTTCTTTTTTCCAAAATTGTATTTACATCAGCATCCAAACCATTCAGACATTCTTCATTAGTTTTTACACCTCGTATTGCTGCTTCTGCATATTGCTGAACTTTAGAAAAAGCAATCTGTTCCCACTCTGTAATTTTTGGTGTTGCTATTACATTCTGGAATTGAATGTAAAAAGCATCCATATATTTATTGTTCTTTAAAGTCGTATCCTGCCAGGCTTGCTTGACTGCCGGCAGATCATACAATAGCTGATATAGTTTAATTTGAGTTGCTGGTTCGGACAAATATTCAATTAACTTCCAAACTTCTTTTTTGTTTTTAGATTCCTTAAACATTACCAAACTTGAACCGCCAGCAAGGGAAGCTCCGGGATATCCACTTGGACCTGGAAGTGGTGCTGTCATCCATTTATCAGCAAGATTTCCAGTCATCCATCTTTTAAATTCATTAATATTCCAAGGACCTGAAATGTAAATAGAGAAATACTCATCAGCTAAAGCCTGGTATACATTAGTAACCTGCGAAAATCCAATAGGTGCTAAATCTTCTTTATGAAATCTGGTAACAAACCTAAATGCTTCCTTAAATTTATTGTTACTAAAATCGCCATATGAATTATTGTTTTTTAAAATCGATGACCCGTTCTGCAAACCGAAAATGATAAACGGAGCCCATTCATTAGCTGGCAGATAAATGGCATATTTATCCTGCCCTTTAACATTTTTCTTAATGCGCTTACATAAAGTGTAAAGTTCGTCCCAGGTTTTAGGTGGAGTGCTAAAACCCGCATTTTCAAAAACATCAGTTCTATAAAACATCAGTCTTGTATCAACATACCAGGGAATTCCGTAAGGTTTATCATCAATAACATTTGTGTTCCATATTCCTTCAAAATAATTTTCTTTTTTTACACTTGTGTTTTTAAGCCAGCTATTTAAATCCTCAAGCGCATCTAATGCAACAAACTGCGGCACCCAGGTATTTCCAAGCTGGCAGATGTCCGGAGTATTTTCACTTGCGTAAGCAGTAATTAATTTTTCTTGTGCAGCAGTCCAGGGAATCATCTGTACTTTTACAGTAACTCCCGGATTTCGTTTTTCAAACTCAGGGATAAGTTTTTGAACCTGCTCACCTTCTGCCCCCATTGCCCAAAAATTAATTTCAACTTTATTTGATGAAGAAGATCCACAACTAATGGATAACATTGTTAAGAATAAAATAATAGCCCACTCCCCAACTCTCTCAGCAAAGGTGAAAGAGTAATGAAACACTTTATTGGGCTTAATTTTATTATTCATACTATTTAATTAATAACATTTTATTTGTTGCTTTAAATTCGTCAGTTTGCAAAGTGTAGTAATAAACTCCGCTTGCAAAATTTTTTCCATTGAACTCAACTTCATAATTCCCTGCCGACTGACTTTCATTTACCAATGTAAAAACATCATTACCTAAAGAATCAAATACATTTAATTTAACATAAGCTTCCCCGTGGTTGATGTTTTCCGAGTATGTGTTTGGAGCTGGCAAGCCTGCCTGCATTGCAGTCGGGGCTAATGTATACCTGATTTTTGTAGACGGGTTAAATGGATTTGGATAATTCTGTTTAAGGTCATATAATAATTTATTATTATCACCTTGCTCAATATTACCTGTTGTATTGGTATCAAAAGTAAATGGATTAAAAGCATTCTTAGCAAAAATGTACCAGGCACAAGCAGATGAAAATCCCTTCTTAATATCTACCCAATCATAACCGCCTGTGGTGTTGGCAGTATATGGCAATGCATAACTGGAAATTCCTTTTATGGTTCTGTTGATCAAGAATGAATCCAATTGGCTTGAATAGAAATCTCCCTTTGCTTTATACCCCGAAGCATAAAATGCACAGACCATATGCCCCAATCCATCCATCCAAACATTTTGTATATTTGAAACGGCAGAAGAATAAAAACCTATTGCTTTCTTTCCATTGAACTCAACTTCTTTTTTAAAACGAGAATCATTTTCCGGTACCAGAACAAGATTTTTATAGTACTCGCCTTGGCTGCTAAAAGCTAATGACCGCCAACTATACAAATCTAATGGAAGACTTACATTAGGAATTTTTTCAAGTTCAGACATCCGGAAGTCTACCCATTCTTTAATTTTCCGGGCTTTCTCCGTTTCCCCACATATTTTAAGTACAGCGTACGTATCAATATTTCCTTCTTCGTGACCAACCGGATTACCTTGCAGATCTGTTTCGTGAAGTTTATAATCATTCCTGGTTATAGAAGAATCTCTTGGTCCCCAGCGCCAGCCATGTCTTACAAAACCACCATGCCCACCTGGATCATCAATATAAAAAGCAAGTAATAAATCTTTTAAGTATTGGGAAACATCAACATATAATGGCTTGCCGGAAAATCCATATTTGCTTTCATAAAATTTATATGCTAAAAGCAACCACGCATTATCTCCCATCCATCTATCACAAATAAATGGGCTATAAGAACCACCACCCAAACTTACATTCTGATAAAAGCCTCTCGCTTCACCATTGTAAAAAAAGCTTTGCTTGTTTAAAATCTTATTAGATGTATCGGCTCTTTTAGCATAGAAATCCAGGATTCTTTCAGCCCTTTCTTTTTCCATTGTTAAGATGAATGCCATCGCAGTAAGAGCATTGTTAAAAGTTTGACCGGAATTATCTTCCATTGCCGGAACCAACCATTTATCAGTTGAGAAATTGTCTTGTATTGATTTTAAATATAATAATACTGATTGAACGTCCGGATTTAAGGTTGTTAAATTTGATGAAATTGGATTTGAGGATGATTGAACATCATTTACCTGCTGATTTCTATCATCATCCAGATTGTGATAGCCTTTTGGAAAGGCAAAACCTTTTATAGTAAAAAGCAGAATTATATTCAACAACAATACTGCGATATTTTTACTTTGATGGTTCATATATCTATTGTTTATTTTTGAAGAATCATTTTTCCAGTTAGTGATTTTTCCAGTCCATTTATTGAATACAAATAAATACCAGAACTTACCGGCTCTTCAAGATCACTTTTACTATTCCATTCAATTTCGTGTAATCCGGCGGTCATCATTCCTTTTTCAAACGACTTTATTTTTCTTCCAAGCATATCATAAATTATTACTTTAATATTTTGTGCATCTTTAAGAGAAAATTTTATTTTAGTTGCAGGATTAAATGGATTAGGAAAATTTCCAATTAATTTGAAAGAATTAGGTTCATCAATATTTTCTACGCTGGTAGTAGTGTCTTTAACAAATCCTATTGCGTCAAGCATCGGTTGGATTTCCGGATTTGCCATAAAATTTTTCCATAATAATCCGCTTCTGTAATTTTCTATCATTACTATGATTGGTCCCTGATCAATTGCCAGATAACTATCAGCATACCAATTTTTACTCAAATTAAATGCATCCTTAAATCCATAAGCACCCCAAAGGTTTTTTCCATATGTAAAATAAAAACTTTTTAAAGCATTCATCGATTCCTCTGGTGAGTAAGGCATTGATGAAAGCGCTGCTGATGGAGTTATTGTTCCATTATCATTTGTTGGTTCATGCACTCCATATCCAAACGGATCATCGCTGGCTGTTAAGCCCCATGTGTTTGCATCGTATCCGGAATAGTGTTTTGGATTTGCAGCACAGTAAGCATGATTAATCAATGAATGATTTCTATTGTTCACAAAGTAATTTGTAAACATATCCTTCTTTCCGCGCGGATCGAAGCCAAGAAATGAGTAATGGGCAAAGAAAAGCGGACCACCATAATCCCATCCTACATAAAGTGGAATTCCGTAAAACGATTTACCATTTTTATAAAATCCTCCGGCAAACCCATTCCTGAAAAGTGAAGGTGGAACTGCGTGAGTGGGAGAAGCTATTGCAAGCAGATAAGTAATCATTGTTTCACTTGGTCCTGTTACAGTCATATTCATATCCCAATTGTAGTTTGGCGACCAGTGCCAATACAAATAATTACTACTTGTGAATCTTCTGTACCAATCCCATTCAACGGCTTCCCAAATTGATGTAACAATATTTCTTATCTGTTCTTCATCGGAATTATTTTGATTAAAATATTGTCTTGCTGAAAGCAAACCTTGAATTAAGTATGCAGTTTCAACCAAATCACCGCCATTATCTTTTTGGCTGAAAGGAATAACTTTTCCGGTTGTTCCATCAAGCCAATGGGAATAAGCTCCATGGAATCTATCAGCTTTGGTATTAAGGAAGTTTAAAATCTTTAAAATTCTTTCAACTGCCTGGTCTCTGGTAATAAATCCTCTTTCCACTCCAACGGGAATTGCCATTATTCCAAAGCCACTTCCCCCACTTGTTACGGTTTCACCAGAGCCGCGCCTTTCTCTAACCAAACCTGAAACCGGATGCGCATAGTCCCAGAAATATCTAAATGTTGCTTCCTGAACCATACCAAGAAGTTCATCATCAGTTAATTGTTTTGTAGATGAAGAAGCCTCGACACTTAACTCCGATTGATTACCAGAAAGATCATAAGCGAGAACTTTATAGGTGTTAGTTTGTGGAGGTAAACCAACATAATCAGAAAAGAAGTTTTCATCTTTTTCTGCTTCGCCAATAATTTTATATGCTGAAGATTCTAACCTGTAAATTCTATAACCGGCTAAATCTGTTTCTGTGTTTGGTGTCCAGGTTACATCAAAATGCCGATCAAATCCCGTAACTTTAATATTAGTTGGAACAGAAGGAGAAATTGTATCAGCTTCCGCAGCTTTAATCATTCGTATTTCATCGATGTACAGTGTATGATCTATTCCATCTGATGTTGACTGACCGAAGAATATTGTTTTAATGATTGACGGATTTGCCAGCCCGGGAGCTTGAATAAAAACATTTAATGGAACGGAAATTTTTGTCCATGTGTTTGCGGAAATTGAATTAGAAAAGCCCAATAAATTTTGCTTAGCGGTTTTGTTATTATTTAAATCTTCCAAATAAATTAATGGCAAATCAGTATTTGAAATTGTGCTTTCAGTATACACACGGAAGGTAAGATAATCCTTAGTTGAAATATCGTGTGGAAGCCATCCTTGTTCTGCAACAGCAATTCCCCAGTCTCCACTGGCTTTTGAATTCCACTTTAGTCTTAAACAGTTCAAACCAGAATATTGGTGTGTATTGTCAACAGGAAATTTTTCGTTATTTATTCTTTCAACACTGCTTGGTAAATTTGCATATCCCCAGCTTGGATCGTAGAAATTGCTGGTTGGACTATTGCTAAAGAATACGTAATCCTGGGCAATTAAATTAACAGCAAAAATCACAAATAGAACCAGTAGTAAATTTTTCTTCATTCCTTTCCTTCCATTACATCTACGTTTACAAATTCAATCGCTACCTTAGAAACAATTTCCATTCGGGAAGAATTCACAGAGATTATTTTTCCCACTGCATTGTCAATAAGTTCAAACTTAATCTGATGTTCGCCTATTTCTGTTTCGTATGGAATCTTAATCTTCAATTTTCCCCAATCAATAAACTGAATATCATTTGCAGCAAGTTTAATGTAATCTATCTGATGAATTACTGTTTCATCAAAGAAGATTTGAAGAGAAATGTTTTGGAACGATTCTATCAGATCATTTATAATCCATAAATCAAAATTTAACTTGCTATCCAGAAAATATTTTTTCTGCCGCATTCTAACGGAAACATAAATTGGCTGATAAGCATTTTTTAATGAATCAAAACCTTTTTTCTTGTTACCATAATAATCTATTACAGACCAGCTAATTGAGGACCAGCAATCTATAAACATAAACTGGAAGATTCCGTTTATACCATTAAATTTTTTCCGCCGGTAAAAATCAACTGCTGTTTGAATTAATTCCGCCTGATAATTTTGGGAGTTTTCAATAAATTCATTTACATTATTTCCGGGTTCAATTCCGGCAATATTAAATGTCTGTTCATACTGAAAGTTGTGGTATTTCCATTTCAACCAATCGGGTTTATAAATTTCATCTTCACTTAAAAACTTTTGCAGCGATTGAATTTGAGGAACAGCCTGTGCACCGAACTCTGTTACTAACGGTCCCATTGGTGCGGCGGCAAAATGTTCTTTGTTTCCCCAATACCAGCCGTCGTAAGGATGTTCTTCATAATTAGAAGCTTTCCGGATTATACGCGTTTGATCTTCCGATTGAACTGCTTTATAAAGTAAAGAATCGAGAGAATTGATCTGCTCACCAGGCTCATTGTGGCAGCACCAAAAGCAGATTGAGGGATGATTGTAATACTGGTTCACCATATCTTTAATTTGGGAAACTGCGTTTGCTGCAAACTCCTTCGATTCATCGTACGTCCACTGAAGCGGAAAATCCTGCCAGACAAGAATTCCCTGTTTATCACATTCATCATAAAACTCCGCGCGGTTAATGTGGGCATGAACGCGCACGATGTTAATATTCGCTTCCTTCATCAAGTCAATAATAAATTTGATTTTTTCCGTTGTCAATTCGCTTAACCATTGGGTTGGGATGAGATTAGTTCCCCGAAGAAAAAGTTTTTCTCCATTAAGATGAAACACATTCTGCTCATCAAGGTGAACTTCTCTTATTCCAAAAGTGAAATGCTTTTCAGCGAACAAAGTTGATGAGATTTTTAGTTGATACAACTTCTGACTTCCAAGATCCCAGCTCCACCAAAGTTCGGGTTGAAGTATTTCTATTACAAGCTCAAATTTATTTTTGCCCGGTTTGAAATCAACCAAATTTTTATTTTGCAGTTCTTCGCCAAAAGGAGAGGCAATATTCAAATCAACAAAATCAGTTAAGGAAGAATTAAATGATGATTCGTATTTCACAATAATTTTTACATCTGTCTTATCTTTTCCCTGGTTAAGTTTTGTATCTATCTTGACGTGATCTATAAATATTCCAGCCCCAATTTCAATTGCAACATCATTCCAAATTCCGCCAGTGTTTTTATCCTGCCCATGTTTCAAATCCCATCCACCCGGTCGGCAATCGTGATGATTAAATATTCCTTTAATTAATTTTTTTCTATTAGGCCAAACTATTCCGGGCAGTTCCAAGGGAGAAGTAACCTTAACTATTAAAAGATTATCTGTTGTTTGTACTGTATGGGTTATATTAAAATAGAAAGGTTGAAAATATCCTTCGTGATTACCAAGATAATTCCCATTCAACCATACATCAGCAAAATAATCCACTCCAAAAAATTTTAATATTTTTATTCCATCTTTTGGTTCAGGTAAATCAAAATGCTTTAAAAACCAAATTGCACCATTAAAATTATCCAGCCCTGCAAGCTGCCAGTTCTGTGGAATTTCCATTTCAGCAAAATTAAAATCAGAATCAAGTTTTTTATTTATATCATTCAGGACAAGTTTTTCTTCAGCATCCTTTATGAATTGCCAATTACCGTTTAAAGAAATAATATTTTTATTTTGTTCGGTCATATATAATTCTGCTTCATAAATCGCGTACTGCTTTGTGTTTTTGTAGTGAATTGCTTCATCCTAAAATCACTTCAACATTTACTTCTTTTTTGTTTACCGCTTTAATCAAATTTGATTCAGCCACTTCACCATCAATTATAATTGATTTAACACCGTAACTAACATTGTCCGGATTGATAACTTTTATATTATAAATCGTATTCCGGAATTTTCTTTTTACTGAATATTTGTTCCATTCTTTTGGAATACAAGGATCAACCAGTAGTCCTTCTTTAGTTGCACGAATTCCTAAAATCCAATCAACACAAACTTTTTGATACCACGATGCCGATCCGGTATACCAGGTCCAACCCGCCATTCCATAAAAAACAGATTCTGGTCCTTCAATATTTCCTGGCGTAACATATGGTTCTGCTTTCCATTTATCTGGTTTCATTCCATTATAAATCGGGCAAATTCTTTTAAATATATCATAAGCATCTTCACTTCGTTTAAGCAAGGAGTAAGCCCAGATTGCCCAAGTGGCAGCGTGCATATAAACTCCGCCATTTTCTCTTCTGCCCGCAGCATAGCGTGTAAGATATCCAATGTATTTATCTGGTTTGGTATAAGCAGGATACAGCAATACCGGACCATTATCTTTTACAAGATGATTTTTAACCGCATCCATTGCTGTGTGTTTTCTTTCGTCTGTGGTAATTCCGCTTATTACACTCCACGATTGAGAGTTGAGATAAATTCTCCCCTCTTTATTTTCTGCGCTGCCAATTTTTTCACCGCTATCTTTTGTGGCTCGCCAAAACCAATCACCATCCCAGGAGTGTTTTTCAAAAGCTTTCTTTAATTCTTTTGCTCTTTCAGAATATCTTTCCGCCAATCTTTTTCTTCCCCTTGCTTCCGCTACCTTTTTAAAATTTATTAAAATGTAATAGAGAAATTCGGCTAACCAAACAGATTCACCTTTCATTTCAAGACCAACTGCGCTTAAACCATCATTCCAATCACCTGCACCAATTAATGGTAAGCCTCGTTTGCTAAACCGTTTCAAAACCCGGTTAATAGCACGCTTGCAATGCTCAAACAAATCATCTTCTTTTTCTTTATCATCATAGTAAGGAACAATTTGATTCAGAAAAGAATAATTATTCGTCTCATCTAAATATTGAATGATAAGGAAAGGAAGCCATAGCAAATCATCGGTCATCTTGGTAGCTAATCCTGTTTCAGTTATTGGATGCCACCAGTGTAAGACAGTACCATCTTTAAATTGATGTTGAGCATGAAGCTTAATTTGTTTTTCTGTTAAGGAAGGATCAATTGGAAGAAACACTAAACTATCCTGAAGCTGATCGCGGAATCCATAAGCACCACTTTGCTGGTAGTAAGCTGTACGCGCCCAAAGTCTACCAGAAATTGCCTGGTACCTTAGCCACTTGTTTACCATTAAATTCATTGCATCATCTGGAGTATTAATTTCCAGAGTAGAAAGCATCTCTTCCCATTTAACTTTTACATTTTCTAAGGCTTTATCAATCTGTTTTGATGATTTATATTTTTTAAGTGTTTGCTCAATTTCATCTTCATTTTTTTTCAAACCAAGGTAGAAAGCAAATCTATCTTCTTCATTCTCATTTAGTTTTACATCAACTTTAAGACAAGCGATAGGATCGTACCAAATTCCGGTTGTCTTTGTTAGTTTGTTTTTAACTATTGCTTCGGGAGAAATCAGACTTCCATACTGACCAAGAAAATTTTCTTTATCGCATTCATAAGAAGAAACTTTTTTATTACAAGCAAAGAAACCTTTATACTCATAATCTATATTCCAATGTCCTCTATCGCTGAAAGGAATTTCCCAAATTCTTTTTCCGGAGATGATGGAGTTTAATTTTTTATCAAATTTTGTTTCAATAAATGTCTTATGAAATTCGCGGTGATGATCTGCAGATGATCCGAGGCACCATTCAAAGTAAGTATAAAAGGAAAGATCAACAGGTTTAGCAGATGAGTTTGTAACTTTCAAATCCCAAATTTCCAGCGAGTCATCAACTGGGACAAAAATAGTTAATTGAATTTTTATTCCTTTAAACTCAGTTGTAAAGATTGTATAACCGATTCCATGATGACATTCATAAAAGTCTAATTCAGTTTTAACGGGCAGCCAGGTTGGGCTCCATAATTCTCCAGTTTCATTATTCTTTACATAAATATATTTTCCCCAGTTATCCTGGATTAAATCCTGGTGCCATCTTGTAACACGATTAAATTCCGAGTGAGTAAGCCAGCTAAATCCACCGCCAGTTTGAGATATAACAACACCATAATCACCATTTGAAATAACATTAATCCAGGGTTTTGGAGTTTGCGGAGTATTAATTATATATTCATTTCCATCATTAGAAAAATGACCATACTTTGTAGTAAAAACATTCATAAACGCATCCAGTTATAAAGTCAAGACTGGTTTAGCAAAATTTTAAATTAATTGTTTACACGATTTTCCAATTACAAGTCCGGTAGATATTTTAATATGCTTTTCTTGTTCTGAATTGTTGTTATCAATTCTTTTAAGCAACAAGGTAGCAGCAGTTTTGCCCAATTCAATAATCGGGACCAGAACTGTAGTTAATCTTGGTGTAAGGAATTGACTAACGAAAATATCATCAAAACCGACTACTCCAATATCATCGGGAATCTTCAATCCAAAAGATTGAATTGCTCTATAACATCCAATAGCCATCATATCGTTGGAAGCAAATATCACTTCTGGCTTTTCTAAAAGACTTAGCAATCTGCGGCAAGCGGTCTCTCCACCTTTTACAGTAAAGTCGCCATTTATTAACCACTCTTCTTTGAAAGCAATATTATTATCCTGAAGAGCTTTAAGGTATGCTTTCTTTCGTAAATGGGCATCGTTATTACCGGCGGGTCCGGAGATGTGAGCAATCTTGCGATGACAGAGAGTATTAATTAAATAATCCATCATCGAATAAGCACCCTGCAAATTATCAACTCCAACAGAATCATATTTAAATGCATCGCTTTTACTATTTAGGATAACAACCGGAATGTGACTTTTAGACAAAACTTCTTTTATTACATCGTTTAGCGCCGGCGCCATAACTATCACTCCATCAACAACTCCTCTTCCCATAAAGTTTATTATTGATTCTGCCATTGTACGTTCACTGTGTGTTCCAGCAATCATAACATTGTACCCACCGGAGTAAGCAACCAAATCGACACCACGAATAACTTCTGTAAAAAATTCATCTACCACATCCGGCAATACAAGTCCAATTGTGTTAGTTTTTTTCTTTACAAAATTTCTGGCTAAAACATGCGGTTTATAATTAAATTCCTTTGCAAGAGAAACGATCATTTCTTTGGTTTCCCCTTTTACTTTGATATCATTATTCAAAGCACGGGAAATAGTTGCTATTGATACATTTGCTCTTTGAGCCAATTCTTTTATTGTAACAGACATAAATAAATAGTGTAAGATTAATCGATGTAAACGTTTACATTTCTATGAGCAATCTAATATATTAATTTTCTGTTGTCAATAGATTATCGTAAATATTTAATTTATTCAATCAATCCACAATGTAAATTTTACATTTGATTTACATTTTTACATTGTCGGTACAACTCTTAGTTCCGGTTGCTTTCAAATGAATAAATAAATTGAAGCTCAGTTTGACTTCCTAATTCTACAATTTAAATTAATTTTTTTACGAAAAGATAACTTGAAGGGTTGCACAGGAATAGATTCCCCAACTTGAAAACTGGAATGGATTGAGCTGTTTAATTAATAACTCACCTTACGCAAAGAGAAAGAAAGGTATTAAATTTCTGGTGACAAAAATCAGAGGTATGCGATGAAAAAAGAACTCTTAGAACTGTACACAGATTATTTAATGAGTTCATTTTCTTATACGACAGCCAC